>JAQBPH010000629.1:0-6300 GCA_028287625.1 Chloroflexota bacterium
GTCGAATTCGCTGTTCGAGAATTCAAGTTAGGTGCGACAGTAGCAGCCGATCCGTGGACCGTGCTACCACACAACCTCGCAGTTTTGCGGTTAACTAATTAGGGTCTACGTCAGAGCGCCCGTCGGAAGCCTTCCTGAATACGCGCCGAGGCCGCCCGACGCCCCCGCGCCGATCAAGACCGGAAAGTCACGCTAGAGCATCTCTGCGAGCGCGCTTCGATGACCCGGTCGCAACGTCGCGTATCCCGAGATCCAGCTCCTCCCAGGCTCCGTCCAAATCGCTGTTGCCGAATCTCGCCGTTGCGAGCCGTATATGGGCGAGCGCTCGGTCCCTGGTCGCGGTTTCGTTGATGTCCGTCAAGCGTCGCTCAAAGTATGCAGCAGATTCCTGGAATCGTCCGATCGCCTGGAGGCAGGCCCCTTGCTGGCTGGCTACCGCGCCAGACGTCAGCCAATAGAGCCAGGGAGGTGTATCGTCCGGATGGAGCCGCGTCACGAGGCTGTCCTGTTGCTCGATTGCCCTCATAGCCCGCATCTGCTCGCCGTGACGTCCGAACGCGCGACCCACAGCACCGAGGGCATTGATCTTGCTGGCAACATTCCCGGTTCGGTCGGCAAGTGCGACGGCGTATTCGGCAGATTCGGTGGCAGCCGTAAACTGACCACAATTGATCTCGAGAAAGCTCTGGCAACAGAGGATATTGGCGGTGAGGCCATCGTTTCCCGATTCCTCCGCTGCCTGCCGCGCCACGCGATAGCATTGCGCAGCTCGCTGATCACGGCGTACATCGAACATCAACCACCCAGTGAGCTGGTAGAGCTGTGCCAACGCGGCGATCAGGCGCCGCTCCACCGCCGCGCGTGGCAGGGTCCCCAGCAGCGATCGGGCTAATAATCGATAGTGACCGATGATCGGCTGGGCCACCAGAACCTGGCCGGCGTCATCGAGTTTGCGACATGCTGCGATTCCCCGCTCGATGTGGTCAACATCAGACATTGAGACGGATGCACGCGGCGATCGCGCGAGACGGCTCGACTGTCGATCGGAAGTGGCAGCGCCAGACATTGCAGGCACGTTGGGGGACCGCCTTACCCGACCGTCAGTGATGTCGAATCCCAGGCGGAGCACATGTGTGTGGTAGATCTCCGCCAAGTAGACGAGGATTCGCGAGTCACGCGGGGGAAACTTGCCGTGCTCCCAGTGGGCCAGGCGATCTGTGTCTGTCGCAGGGCTGGGAAGGCCATCACGGTCGAAACAATCGAGGAGGGCCTGCACAACGTGTGCCCGGGCAAATCCATGGGCCAGGCGATACGCCTTCAGGTAGCTGATCGCCTCGGGGTACCGGCGAACCATCTCGTCGACGATCCGCTCGATCGACCATCCGAGGCGTAAACCGACCATTCGGATGTCCTTTGCCTCCCGCTTCGCCTCTTGGCGGAACTCGCAAGCGACTTCGCGGTGCTGGATCCCAGGCAATTCCATACCCACCAGAAACGGGCGCTCCGACAACAGTACTGGTCGGAGCGGCCGGTCCTCACCCTGACCCGTCTTCAACGTAGCGATCGCCTCGATCGACGGCGCAGCGAGGATCGGCCGTCACGGCTTATCACGTGACGGTTGTCGCATTGTTTCCTTGCCCCAGACCAGGTCGATGATGGCGCGGCGATGGAGTCGACCAACTCACCGGTTGCGGCACCGCGATTCCTCATCCGTCACGACAAGGACGGCGACCACTTCGTCGACCTTCAGCGCGGTCAGGGTGAGGGCATCGTCTACGGCCTCGTCCAGGCAGAGCAGGACCGCATCCGCCGCGACCACAGGACCGCCCAGGAGCGCTGCCGGACGCGGCAACGCTACGAGGACCTGACCGAGCTTCTCGGCGGGATGGCCCTCCATCCGTGCGACCCCGACCAGGCCGCCGACCTTCTCCGGCGGACCCGGGCGGCGTCCCACGACATCGAGGGGCTCGTGACGTCCGCGCGCTCCCTTGCCCTCGACCTCACGGTGGTCGTCGTTGCCGGGGTCGAGGCGCTCGCCGCCCCGCCGGTCATCGGCACGCGCCCGTCGAGATCGCGGCCATGAGCCTGCACAAGCGTCCGGAGCGCCCCGACCTCCCCCCGCCTCCGGACCACCTCATCGCCAATACCGAGTGGTGTCGGTGGTGGTGGGTCGGCGTCGGAGCGTCGCTCGCCGTCTACCCGGACGGGGAGGGTGTCCTCATCTGGTCCATCGGTGGCGAGACGAGCCCGTGGTGCCGGCGCGCACATGCGGTTGTGGATGCACGTACCGTCGCCGCGATCGAGCGCGAGTTCCACGACCGCGGCCGGCAGCCGCCGGGCATCGGGGGAAGGTGAGGTGGACATGCTGCCGTCGCTGCCACCCGGCTGCCACGTCCAGGGGCGTCGCACCCTGTACATCGACCCAGGCGAAACCTTGCCAGAACGTCCTCACCGTGCCGTCCAGCGCGGTGCACACGGCGGGATCCACCACCTACGTCCTCGTCCCCCGCGACGGCCGTGCGGTGCCGCAACCGGTGACCGTCGGCGCCGGTGATCCGGTCCGCACCGAGATCACCGCCGGGCTGAGGCCGGGGGACCGGGTCGTGCTCGCCGAGCTCGCCTCACCCAGCCCGACGCCTCAGAGGTAGGGGTCGCGGCACGACCGCGACCGGGTCACCCGCCGCGCAGGGCGACGATCGGCTCGAGCCGCGACGCCCGCAGCGCGGGCAGGACGCCGAAGACCAGACCGATGGCGGCGGCGATGGCGACGCCGACCGCGGCCACCGATGGCGAGAAGACGGTGACCAGGCTGGTGAAGTGGTCGAGGGCGAACGTGGTGGCCCCGCCCAGCCCCACACCGAGAAGGCCTCCCGCCGCGCTGATGCTCGCCGCCTCGATGAGGAACTGGCGGAGGATGTCGCTGCGCCGAGCGCCGAGCGCCTTGCGCAGACCGATCTCGGCGATGCGCTCGGTGACCGACACCAGCATGATGTTCATGACCCCGATCCCGCCCACCAGCAGCGAGATGCCGGCGACCCCGGCCAGGAGCAGGGTCAGTGCGGTGCTGGTGGAGTCGAGGGTGCTGAGGATCGACGCCTGGGTGGTGATGGTGAAGTCGGCCTGGGCGGGGTCGGTGATCCGGTGGGTCTGCAGCAGGAGGTCGTTCACCTCCTCGGACGCCGCGTCGATGGTGTCGCGGCTGGTGGCGCTGACGAGGATGCGCTGCACGCTGGTCAGCGAGCCGCCGGTCACCAGCTCGCCCTGGGCGGTGGTGAGCGGCACCACGGCGAGGTCGTCCGGGTTGAAGAGCCCCTGCGCCCCCCGGGGCTGGAGAACGCCGACCACCCGGAATGGCACTCGCTGGATGTCGACGAGGCTGCCCAGCGCGTTCCCCTGGGGGAAGAGGTTCTGGGCCGTGGTCGGGCCGAGCACCGCGACGTTGACATGAGCCCGCACGTCGGCATCGGTGAGGAAGCTCCCGCTGTCCATGTAGCGGGCGTTGGTCAGCAGCCAGTCGGGGGTCGACCCGGTGACCGACGACGTCCACGTCTGGGCCCCCGCGACCATGGTGACGTTGTTGCGGCTGACGACCGGGGCGACGCCGGCGACGTCGGGCGCCACCGAGTGGTCGGCGAGCGCATCGGCGTCGTCCGTGGTCAGCGTCGTGGAGGCGCCGAGCCCGGTGCGCACCCCGCCGCTGGTGACGCTTCCCGGGGTGACGGTGATCAGGTTCGTCCCCAGCCTGCTGATGTTGCTGCCGATGGTGGTCCGGGTGCCGAGGCCGATGCCGACGGTGATGATCAGCGCGCCGACGCCGATGAGGATGCCGAGGGCGGTGAGCAGCGAGCGCATCCGGTTGGCCCGCACCGCGCGCAGCCCGGTGACGGCGGTCTGGAACAGCGTCATCGGGCGAGCCGGTGGAGCAGCGATGCGGCGACCGCGACCGACGCGGTGGTGGTGCCGGCGAGGACGAGGAGGTCGAGGGCGAGGCTGCTCGGCGTTCCCAGGAGCATGCCGCGCAGCGCGTCGACCTCGTAGCTGAGCGGGTTCACGGCGCTCACCCCGCGCAGCCAGCCGGGCATCAGGTCGACGGGATAGAGGGCGTTCGACGCGAAGAAGAGCGGCATGGTGATCGCCTGGCCGATGCCCATCAGCCGGTCGCGCTTCAGCACCAGGCCGGCGATCGAGACGGAGAGCATGGAGAAGAAGGCGGACCCGAGCACCACCACGACGAGGGCGCCGAGCAGGTGCAGCGGGTTCCAGTCGAGGCCGAGGCGCAGCACCGCGCTGAGGAGGAGCACGATGACCACCTGCGAGGTGGCGCGCGCCCCCGCCGCGAACGCCTTGCCGCAGACCAGCGCGGCCCGTGAGGTGGGCGTGGTGAGCAGCTTGGTGAGGATGCCGGCGTCGCGCTCCCAGATGATCTGGATGCCGAAGAAGATGGCGATGAAGAGCGCCGACTGCGCCATGATCCCCGGCGCCAGGAAGTCGAGGTACGGGCGGCCACCGGTGGGGATGGCGTGCAGCCGCGACATCGTCTCGCCGAAGACGAGCAGCCAGAGCGCGGGCTGGATCGCACGGGTGTAGAGCTCGGTCCGATCGTGGCGGATCTTGCGCAGCTCGACGAGGCAGAGCGTCAGCAGACGGCTCGGGAAGGTCCGCCAGGCGGGCGGAGCCTCGAGGTCGAGCGGCGTCTCGGGCTCAGCCCAGACGGCCGGCGGTGCGGCGTGCGACGCGGACATCCCGGAAGCTCCCCTGGTCGGCGAGCAGGTCGCCGGTGTGGTGGCGGAACACGTCGTCGAGGGTTGCGTCGGGGCCGAGCTCGGCGCGGAGCGCGGCCGGCGTGCCGACGGCCTGCAGCCGGCCCCGGTGCATGAGCCCCAGCCGGTCGCAGAGGATCTCGGCCTCGTCCATGTAGTGGGTGGTGATGAGGACGGTCATGCCGAGCTGCTCGCGGAGCGCCTCCACCCGCTCCCAGACGTCCGAGCGGGCGACCGGGTCGAGGCCGATGGTGGGCTCGTCGAGGACCAGCAGGCGAGGCCGGCTGACCAGCGCCTGGGCGAGCTCGAGCCGGCGGACCATTCCCCCCGAGTAGGTGGAGACCAGCCGGCCGCCGGCGTCCTCGATGCCCATCCAGCCGAGCGCCTCGTGGATCCTGCGCTCACGCTCGCGCCGCGGCACGTCGAAGAGCCGCGCGAAGAGCCAGACGTTCTCGTAGCCGGTGAGACCGCCGTCGGCGGAGAGCTGCTGGGGAACGTACCCGAGCGCCCGGCGCACCCTCATCGGCTGGGAGCGGACGTCCAGCCCGAACACGCGGGCGGTGCCGGAGTCGGGGGGGATCAGCGTGGTGAGGATGCGGATCGTCGTCGTCTTGCCGGCGCCGTTGGGGCCGAGGAGCCCGAAGACCTCGCCCCGGCCGACGGTGAAGTCGATGCCGTCCAGGGCGCGGACCGCCCCGAAGGATCGGACCAGGCCCCGGCATTCGATGGCGGGCGCCGGCGCGGCCGGGCCGGTCACCGGCCGCCGCCCTCCAGCTGGGTGACGAGGCGGGTCAGCGCATCCAGGGCGGCCGCGATCGAGGCGCGGTCGGCGCCGTCGAGGTGGGTCAGCGCCTCGCCGAGGACGGCGTGGCGGTGATCGCGCCAGCGGGCCATGCGCCGGCGCGCCGCGGGGGTGAGCGCGAGGCGAACGACGCGACCGTCCTCGGGATCGACCGAGCGCGTGACCAGGCCCTGACGGACCAGCCCCGTGGCCAGTGTGCTCACCGTGTTGGAGCGGAGCTGCAGCGCCACCGCCGCCTGCTGGACGCGCAGGCCGGGCGAGCGCGACAGCAGCCGCAGCAGCTCGACCTGCGCCTCCTGCAGGGCTGGGAAGAACGCCCCGCTCTCGCGCACCCGCCGCCGCAGGGAGCGGCGGAGCCGGCCGATCAGCTCGGCGAGCTCGTCAGGCCGGAGCTCGGCGACACTCGGGGATCGCGGTGCCGGCGCGGTCGCTTCCATCTGTGACAGACATAATACGCGAGGCCGCGCCGGGGGCCGAGCCCCGGCGCCCTGCCGGATCCCGACCGCGCCCGCCAGCCCGAGGCCGCGACAGGCCGGTCAGGAAGCCGGCGTCGTCGAGCCTTCTCTCGACTCCGGCACACCGGTCACGCGGCGCTATCTCCCACCGCGATGGTCTCCTCCACCTGGGCCAGACGCTCCTCGTCGATCTCCTCGGCGGTCCGCTCGTCGGCGGCCATCACCTGCTCGAGGTCGATGGTCTGGTAGCCGGACACCCCCATGTCGGCGAAGGCGTTGTTGA
>JAQBPH010000632.1:0-7480 GCA_028287625.1 Chloroflexota bacterium
TGGTCGGGCGCATGCGGAGTCCTCCCTGACTGGCCTGTCTGGAGCCTAGGGAGCCGGGACCGCCGGGGTCAAACCGGCTCGGCGCCGTTCCTCGCCCGGCACGCGGGCACCCGCTCACCGACCCAGCGGAGGATGTGGGTGCGTCGCAGCATCCATCCCTTCCCCAGCGGGATGCGGCTGAGCACATCCTGGTGGAAGGTGCGGTAGAGGTCGTCGCTGAGGGTCCGGCCGTCGTTCCAGCCCGGCTCGGGCTGCTCACCGAGAGCGTCGGCGAGGAGGGCGAGGGCGAGGTCCTGGGGACTGGGACCGTCGTAGCCCCAGGCGAAGCCCTCGGGCGACTGCCGGACGATGTGGACCAGCGGTCGCCAGCCGTCGACGGTCACCTCGTGGGTGCCATCCTCGACGCGGTAGCGGCCGCGGTAGATGCGCTCGCGGGCGCGGTGGCGGTAGTAGGGGCTCTCGGTCGGCGTCTCCATGGGCGCTCCACTCTACGAGCGAACATGCGTTCGCCGCAACCCCCGTCCCCCGCCTCGCGGGGCGCCCGGTCAGCGCGCGGCCAGCTCCGGGGCGACGCCCTGGTAGCGGCGCAGCACCGTCTCCAGGATGGCGCCGGTGTCCGCCAGCTCGCGGGCCCAGCCGGCCATCACCTCGCGGCCCGCGGAGGTGGGGGCGTAGCAGCGCCGCCCCGGGCCCGCCTCCGAGCGCTCCCAGTGCGAGGTGATCAGCCCGCCGTCCTCGAGCCCGTTGAGCGCGCGGTACACGGCGGGCATGTCCCAGCGGACGCTGCCGAGCTGCTCGAGCCGCTGGTTCAGCTCGTAGCCGTAGCCGGCCTCCTCCTCGAGCAGGATGAGCAGGCACGGCTGCAGCAGGTTGCGTGGGCGGAACGTCTCTCCGGCGTTCCGCCAGGCGTCGCGGTGTTCTCCGCTCATGGGCGTCCCCTCGTCGGCCGGCCGGCGCCGGCCGCGGCCCCCGCTCCGCGGGGCTCGTGGATTTCCCTTGCTGTTCCGAACAACCTGACACCCGGGCACCGATTCGGTCAAGAGCATATACACGGGAGAGGGCGGCGAGGACGCGCACGTGCCCCGCAAGGACCTCAGCCCGTGCCCGGGTCGCGCAGCCCGCGGCCCTCGTAGTTCATCGAGCCCTCTCGGGTCACGGCGGTGAACTGCACCCGGTCGTCGGGGTCGCCGGTGACCACGTACTCGGTGTGCCCGGGCAGGGTCTGCCCGGGTGGGACGGCCCTGCCGTGGACCACGTGGACGCCACCGAGCACGCGGACACGCGCGCCCTTGTCGGCCTCGTAGAGCCAGGCGACCTCGGCGGCGTCGCTGCGCAGCGGATGCAGGCTCTCGCCGGAGCGGTCGGACACCGTCACCTCGTAGCCGCTGAGGTTCAGCCGCGACGACTGCCGGATGCGGAAGCTGGTGCGCATCGGCGCCGACTCTAGCCAGCGACGGCTCCGCCGCCGCCGGTCCGGCTCAGGCCGCCGGCGCCGGCAGCGGCCGCTCCCCGATGCCCACGAGACGCCAGACCCACCGCGACACGGGGGTGAGCAGTCCCAGCTCGCCGCAGAGCTGGCGGCTCTTGCGCACCGAGTCGCCGATGAACCGGCGTCCCTCCGGCGAGCGGTACGCCTGGCGCACAACCGCCCGGGGGATGCCGCAGTTGCGCACCATGTCGGCGGGGGGCACCAGCATGATGCGGGCGAGCAGGGAGAGCTCCAGGGGCGCCAGCAGCGAGAGCACGGTGCGCCGGAGGCGGCCGAGGCGGGGCACCTCGCGCCGCAGCACGTGGCGGGCGAAGGTGAGGTGGCGGGCCTCCTCGGTGACGTGGATGCGCATGATCCGCTCCAGCAGCGGATGGTCGATGCCCTCGCGGAGCAGCATCCGCTGGATGTGGTCGATGGGGTCCTCGCCGCCCATGACGGCGACGAAGAACACCGTCGGGAAGGCCTTCGCCACCGGGATGGAGAGCATCGCGACCGGGATGCGCACCGGCGCGGGCATGCCGCGCACGGGCAGGCCGGAGCGGTTCACCACCTCCTGGAACATCAGGGTGTGCTGCGACTCCTCGATCAGCTCGTGGTGGATGTAGCGGAACTCCGGGGTGCCGTTGGGCAGCTGCATCGCCCGCGCCAGCAGGCCGCGCTGGAGCAGGTTCTCGAAGTGCCAGCCGACCTTCATGTAGGCGGCGAGCCGGTACAGGCAGACCCGCGAGCGCACCTCCTGGGGCTGGGAGCGGTACCACTCGGTGCTGGCGAGCGGGTCGAAGGAGGCCAGCTCGAGGCGCGGGTCACCGGCGGTCAGGGCGCACCCGGGCGCGTCCCAGTCGACGTCGGCGTAGGCGTCGAAGTGCTTCTCGACCGAGGCGCGGTTCAACCGGACGGTCAGCGCACGGAAGCCCTCGTCGCTGTGCGCATCGCCACGCTGCTCCTGGTCCAGGACCGTGCCCATCGACCCTCCTCCCGACGCCGCCGGCAACGTGTCAGGCCAACATGCTACATCGAGTGATGACGTACCGCACGTCCCGCGGCGGAGATCTCGAGGATGGTGCGGGCCACCAGGCCGGGGTCCTCCCACATCGGCAGGTGCCCGAGACCGGGCAGCGCCACGAACTCGGCGTCGGGGAGCATCCGCAGCAGCCGGACGTAGTGACCGGGCCAGCGGATGATGCGGTCGCGGGTGCCGTAGACGATGCGCACCGGGCAGTCGATGGGCCCGAGGTCGCCGAAGAAGCCGGCGCCGTTCCGTGCGAGCCGGAGCACGTCGCCGACCACCGTGCACCCCCGGGCGCCCTGGAACATCTCCAGCGCCGCCTCGGCGGTGATGCCCCCGGAGTTGGCCACCAGCTCGCGGAGCGCGAACGCCCGCAGCCGCGGCCGCCGCGCCACCCGGGCGAGCTGGGATCGCCCGACCCGGAGCAGCACCGCGTTGCGCCGGAAGTAGCGGAGCACCGCCCGCTCCTCGCGGCTGGAGTGCTCCCAGCCGCCGGCGGGGCAGAGCCCGGTGACCGACAGGCCGCGGCCGCGCTGCGCCAGCTCGAGGCAGAGCCAGCCGCCCAGCGAGCTGCCCACCAGGTGGGCGCGGCGCATGCCCGCCGCGTCCATCAGCTCCTCGAGGCGGTCGGCGACGGGGGCGATGGCGATCGGCTGGCCGGGCCCCAGGGGGTCGCCGCCGAGGTGGCCGGGGAGGGTGGGCACGAGCACCTCGTGATGCTCCTCCAGCGCCGCCAGCACCGGCGTCCAGGCCCGCCAGGTGTCGGTGAAGCCGTGCACCAGGAGCATCGGCTCGCCGCTGCCACCACGGTGGGGCGTGTCAACCCGCATCCGCGGATCCTACCGGTCGCGCCGCGAAAGTCCCACGCCCGCCGGACCTGGTTGGGTAGGGTTGGCCGGATGCTCCGGTCTGCGTCGCGGCGCCATCCCGCGGGGGTGCTCGCCGCCGGGGCCGCCCTGCTCGGCCTGGTGTGGCTCGCCGGGCCGGCGTCGCAGCCGCCGCTCTACGACGGCCCGCTGGTCGCCGAGCCCTACCGGTACTGCCAGCCGCCCCCCGGCTTCGCTCCGCAGCAGCCGCCGTCGACGGTCGACCACAACCTCCGGGTGGTGAACGGTCAGAGCCCGACGATCGCCGACAGCACCGGGGAGCAGCCTCCCCAGGCCGAGCTGCTCGCTCCGGCGAACGATTTCGAGGTGCCGCCGGGAGCGGTGACCATCCGGGTGGCCATCCTCTGCGCCCCACCGCCGCGGGTGCTGCCCCCCGACGGCCGCCTCGACGGCAACGTCCACCGGTTCACCGTCTCCGCCAACGGCACGCCGCTCGGCATCCGCCCCGGACAGCAGGTCACGGTGGTGCTGCGCGGCCCCGCGGGCGCGCCCCACCCGGTCATGGAGCGGTTCGCCAACGGCCAGTGGATGAGGCTCGACACCCAGCCGCTCGGGAACGCCTCGCCGGACAGCTACGCCGCCAACGTCACCGCGCTCGGCGACATGGCGCTGGTGGTGGCGGACGCGGTGGTGCCGGTGGAGGGCTCCGACCACACGCCGATGATCGCCGCCCTGGCGGTGGTCGCCGCGGCCCTCGTCGCGGCCGCCGCGGTGCTGACCCTGCGGCGGAGCTCCGGCCGCCGCTAGGCCGGCACGGGTCTCGCACGGCTCCGTGGTACATATCGACGGAGATGCCGGTCCGCCGGAGCGACCGACGCGCCGCCCGCGAGGAGATGTGCCATGCCCCTGATCCAGGTCAACCTGGCCGCCGGCCGGACCGATGAGCAGAAGCGCGCGCTGCTCAGCGCCATCACCGAGGCGGTCCACACCTCGATCGCCGCGCCTCTCGACTCCATCCGGGTGTGGATCGCCGAGTTCGAGCCGACCGAGTACATGCAGGCCGGCGAGCTGCTCGCCGACCGCCGCCGCGCCGCCGGCTGAGGCCACGGCCGCGGGCCGGAGAGGGACCCCCGGCCCGTGCTGAGGCCGCCGTGATCCAGCTCCTCGGTGTGGGTGTTCGCGGTGAGCGTACAGCAGGGCGGCGAAGGCGGTACCATGGCCTCCGCGAGATGAGCACCCGCCCCACGACGGCGGGCGCCGCGGTCGACGGCCACCGGAATGAGGTCGCCGCCGCCGCCCCGCCCCGCTCCCCGACCCTGGCCGAGCTGCCCCTCGACGCCCCCTATCCGCAGGTCGCCGCCGCCATCGCCACCGAGCTCCGCCGCCGCCGCACCGCGCTCCACCTCGGCGTCCGCGCCCTCGCCCGGGCCACCGGGGTCTCCGCCTCGCTCATCTCCGAGATCGAGCGCTGCAAGCGCGTCCCCTCGATCGCCACCTTCGCTCGTCTCCGCGCCGGCCTCGGCCTCGACGCCCCCGCCTCCGCGCTGATCGCGCCCCAGCCCCCGGCGGGGCTCCTCGACGAGGACCTCACCCGCCTGGCCGCCTGCGTCGTCCTCCAGCGCGGCGCCACCCTCGCCGCGCTCGCCGAGGCGCTGGGCATCAGCCTCGCCGCCGTCCGCGAGGGCCTGTTGGGCATCCGCGACCGGCTCGCCGCCGTCGGCCTCTACGCCGTCGAGGACGGCGCCCAGGTCCGCATCGGCCCGCTCGACCTCGCCGCCGCGGCCGCCCGGCAGGTCGCCGAGCTCCAGGCGGTCCCCGAGCTCACCGCCGAGCAGCTGGAGGCGATCGCCCTCTGCGCCCACCTCGGCAGTGCCACCCGCCGCCAGATCGAGCACCTCCGCGGCGGCCGAGACGCCGAACACCTGCTCCGGCGGCTGGTCGCCCGCGGGCTGCTGGAGGCGCAGAGCGACGCCCGCGCGCCCGGCGCGCCCAATGTCTACCGCGTCACCGCCACCGCGCTCGCCGCCACCGGCCACGCCAGCCTGCAGTCGCTGCAGGCGTCGCTCGCGCGGGGCCTCGAGGACGGAGGGGATGGATAACAGGGGGAAGCGGAGTCGCGGCCGCGGCGGACGCCCACCGTCGCGGGCGACGGCTCCGGTGCCGCCGGCGCCGGTGATGCCGGCGGGCCACCCCACCGGCGAGGGCGTGCGGCCGCCCGCCATGGAGGCCGATGAGGAGGGGCGCTTCCCCGTCGACCTCCCCGGGTTCCGAGGGCCGCTCGAGCAGCTGGTCGGTGCCGCACGGCGCGGCGATGTCGACCTGGGTGCGGTCTCGGTGAGTGAGATCACCGCCGGCTTCCGCCAGCGGCTCGCCGGGATCGCCGAACCCGATGCGCAGGAGATCGCCGACTTCCTCGACCAGGCCTCGCGGCTGGTGGCGCTGAAGGCGGCCCAGGTCGTGCCCGATACCGGGGTCGACCTCCAGGCGGAGGACGGCGCCGGCGACCCCCCGCCCGTCGACGACGCCGGCTCCCGAGTAGCCGAGTACCGCCTCTTCCGCGCCGCCGTCGACGGCTTCCTCGCCGGCGCCACCGACCAGGCTTCGCAGAGCTTCCTCGCCGCGATCAGCCCCGAGGTGGTGCCCACCGAGAAGCTCAGCATCAGCCAGGAGCGGCTGGCCGGTGCGCTGCGCGGCGCGCTCGCCCGCCTGCCCGAGACCGCCACGGTTCCCGTCTCCGTCCCCCCCACCTCGGTGTCGGTGGACGACAGGGCTGCGGCGGTGCGCGCCCTGCTGGCGGAGCGGGGCACGGTGCCGCTCGAGCAGGTGTTCGCCACGGCGGCGACGCAACTGGAGGCGGTGGCCACCTTCCTCGCCCTTCTCGAGCTGCTCAAGCGCGGCGAGATCAGAGTCGAGCCGGATGCCACCGGTGCCGTCGTGGTGACCGCCACCTCCGGTGCGGATGCGGACGCCGACCCGGGCGGTGCACCGGCGCCGGGAGGCGTGGAGGTTCCGGCGGAACTGCCGGCGGGCGGCGGGCAGCAGTCGTGATCCGGTCCACTGTCCGTTCGTTTCCAATCCGTGTGACACCCGAGGTCGGACAGGCGATGATCACGTCACCGCTGTGGTCCCCTGATCGGGGCGGCCGCCGCGGCGTATGGAGGGAGTGAGTGGTGGCTGGTCAGCAGCGCGACACGGCGATGGTCAATGGCATCGTGCCCCCGCTGAACCCGACACGTCCTGACCAGCCGCTCGCTCCGTTCCGGGCGTCGCTGCACCCTCCTCGAGCACATCACCTGCGGACCTGGCAGGTCGACGAGATCGACATCGCCGAGACTTCGATGGACGTGCATCCCGATCTGTCACCGGTCCCGGCCTGGGGCTTTGGCACCCACGGCCGCACCGTCTCGCCGGGTCCGCTGCTCGAGGCAGTCGCCGGGCGCGCGGTGCTCGTGAGCTGGCGCAACCGGCTGCCCGCATCGGTGCACCCCTCGGATCCCAAGCAGCCACCGGCCCGGCTGCCGATCGCCACCGCTGTGGTGGCCGAGGGCGACCCGAACGACCCCGCGCAGAACCACCTCGGCACACAGGGTGGCGTTCCGGAGAACCTGGCCGATGTGCCGGTTGGGTGGACCACGGTGCACCTGCACGGGGCGCACTCGCCGTCGGATGCCGATGGGTGGCCGGACGACATGACGGCGACCGGTGACGATCAGCTGGCCGGCTATCCCAATGACTACGACAACCTCGACCTCAGGCTGGACAAGGTCGGCGAGTTCCTGTGGTACCACGATCACGCCATGAACGGCACCCGCTACCACAACTACTCCGGGCTGGCCGGCGCATACCTGGTGCGCGACCCGCGCGAACGGACCCTGGGCCTGCCGACCACCGCCGATGACGGGGAGGTCGTGCTCACCTTGCAGGATCGCAACCTTGCCGTCGTCGACGGCCAGCTGCGGCTCCTGCACAAGACCACGGACCAGACCGCGGAATCGTTCAACCCGCTGACGCTGGTCAACGGGAGGTTGTGGCCGCGGTTGGCGCTGCGGCCGATGGTCTACCGGATACGGTTGCTCAATGCCAGCAATGCCCGGGTCTACCGGCTGCATCTGGTCAGCGTGCGGACCGGCCCGGACGGAAACCCGCTCGTCACCCCCC
>JAQBPH010000648.1:0-4326 GCA_028287625.1 Chloroflexota bacterium
GCGCCTGCGCCGCCACCGCCACCGGCCGCGCCCAGGGCAGCGACCGGCGCAGCCCCAGCCCGGCGGCGAGCAGGCCGGAGAAGCCGGCGAGCAGGGAGGCGCCGATCAGGGTGGCGCCGGCCACCAGCAGGAGGGGGGCGCCCAGCCGCCAGCCGGCAGCCAGCGCGACGGCGATGGCCAGGGCGGCGCCGGCGATCCCGGCGAGCGCCTGCGCGACCACCGCCCCGGCTGCGAGCCGGAGCGAGAGGGGGAGGTCACGGCGGACCGGCGGCACGATCGCCTCGGTGTGGACAGACTGGATGCCCTGAAGCGTATGACGCCAGTACCCCTCCTGTCTTCGACAGTCTCGACAGCCGGCGGGTGCGGTCGTCGCCGGTGACCTGGATGATATCGTGACTATCAGAAGATAGTCCGTCGATCCTGGAGACGAGCGATGAGCGACGCCATCCTCGACCCCCCCGTCGACCCGACCATCGAGGTGGACCGGGAGCACTCCCCCGTGGAGATGCGCCTCTGCCCCGGCTGCGGCAAGCCCGAGCCGCAGTGGAGGGAGAACCTCGGGAAGGGATACCTCGACGGCGACGGCCACACCTACTGCTGCACCGGCTGCGCCCAGCAGACCGGCTGCACCTGCGTCTGACCCCGAGGCCGGACTGGTGCCCAGGACCGACCGGCCGGTGGCGACCGGCACGACCGTCCGCGCCCTGGTCACCAACGACGACGGGATCGCGTCCGCGGGCATCCGTGCGCTCGCCGGCGCCGCGCTGGCGGCGGGTCTGGAGGTGGTGGTGGCCGCGCCCGCCGGCGAGGCGAGCGGCAGCAGCGCCGCCCTCACGGCGGTGCAGGCGGACGGTCGCATCGTGGTGGAGCAGCACCGGCTCGAGGGGGTCGAGGACGTGCCCGCGTACGGCGTCGCCGCCACCCCCGCCTTCATCGTGCGCATCGCCACCCGCGGCGCCTTCGGTCCCGCACCCGACGTGGTGCTCTCGGGGATCAACCGCGGCGCCAACACCGGCAGGTCGATCCTCCACTCCGGGACGGTGGGGGCCGCGCTGACCGCCCGCACCCGGGGCCTTCCCGGGATGGCGGTCTCGCTGGCGGGTGCGGACCCGGAGCACTGGGAGACCGCCGCCGGGGTGGCCGGGGAGGTGCTGCGTCACCTGCTCGCCGCGGGCGAGCCGCTGGTGCTCAACCTCAACGTCCCCGACCTGCCCTCGAGGCAGCTGCGCGGGCTGCGCCGTGCCCGGCTGGCCCCCTTCGGGAGGGTGCAGACGACCATCACCGACATCGGCCGGGGATACGTGCAGCTCGGCGTCGCCGCCGAGGAGGACCCCGAGCACGAGCCCGACACCGACGCCGCCCTGGTCGCCGCCGGCTTTGCCACGGTGACCGCCCTGCACCCGATCTGCGAGCGGGGCGACGTGGAGCTTCCGGGCATCTCCCGCCCCGGCGACGAGCAGCGCTCCGCCGCTCCCCACCAGGACTCCGTGGAGGCCGCGCCATGACCGCCATCACCAAGCCCCGGATCGCCGCCCGCGATCACCTGCGCCTGCTGGGCATCTACCTCAACGACCACCTCGCCGGCTCGACCGCGGGCCTGAACCTGGCCCGCCGGCTGGCCGGGGAGCACCGCGGCACCACCGCCGGGGAGGCGCTGGCCGCCTTCGCCGCCGAGGTCGCCGAGGACCGTGCCGCCCTGCTCGGCATCATGCACACCCTCGGCGTCCCCATCTCACGGGTCAAGGCGTCGACCGCCCTGGTCGTCGAGCGGTTGTCGCGGCTCAAGCTCAACGGCCGCCTGCTCGGCCGGTCGCCGCTGAGCTCGCTGGTCGAGCTGGAGTCGATGCGGCTCGGCGTCGAGGGCAAGGCGGCGGG
This sequence comes from Chloroflexota bacterium, assembly GCA_028287625.1. GTDB lineage: Bacteria > Chloroflexota > Dormibacteria > Aeolococcales > Aeolococcaceae > CF-96. Next base: position 1,876 of record JAQBPH010000648.1, read on the forward strand.
ATGGCGGGCGCTCAGCGTGGTGGCGAGCCGCGACGTGCGTCTCGATCCCCAGCAGCTCGAGGTGCTGCTCGTCCGCGCCCGGCGCCAGGCAGAGCTGCTCGACGGGCTCCACGCCCAGGCGGCCGAGGGCATCCTGGCCGCCACCTGAGGCACGGCCGCACTCCGTCCACCATCTGAACGGCGTCGTCCGATCGGCGGCCCGGGAGGAGGACGCGGTCGCGGGGCTCACCGCCGGTCGGCGCTCACCATCTGAACACGCCACCCTGGCGGGTTTCACCCGCCCGCGCTACCACAGGGGCGACCGGGTCGCGGACGAGCGGGTGCGTCCGGCTGCGCGTCACCGGAGAAGGAGCCGAAGATGGCTGCTACTGGTCAGTTCACGGGCATGGCGACGGCCGGTCCCGTGGTGATGGCGAAGCTGGAGGTGGGGGAGCCCGTCGACGTCCGCGTCGGCGCCGGTGGCGATCCCATCGTGCTCGGCCTCGCCTGCTTCGCGGTGGCCGCGACCACCCTGGGGATGGTGCTGATCGGCGTGGTGCCGCTCACCGCCCTCGCCGTCATCGTCCCGATCATCGCAGCGGCCACCGGGTTCTTCCAGGTGATCGCGACGATCTGGGCGGTGATGCTCGGGCAGACGTTCGTCGCCGTGGTGTTCGCGCTCTTCTCCGGCTTCTGGCTCAGCCTGACGCTGCTGCTGCTCGGACTGGGGCATGGCTGGTACGGCGTTGTGGCGGTCGACGTGGCCCACTCCGAGGCGTTGTACTTCATCGCCTGGGCGACGATGTTCACCTTCCTGCTCATCCCCAGCCTGCGGCTTCCCGCCGTCTACCCGGCGATCGTCGCCGACGTGGTGCTGGCGCTGATCGCCGTGACCTCGGCGGTGTGGAACGGCTCGGCGGGCACCTTCAAGCTCACCGGCTGGGTGCTGTTGGTCGGCGCCGGCCTGGGGTTCTGGGGCTTCCTCAACACCTCCTCGGTGGCCCTGGGCGGGAGGCCGACCCCGCCGCTCGGCCCTCCCCTGGTGCGGTAGCGCAGGTGTTCGCGCAGGTCTTCGACGCGGTGCTCGAGCTCGCGCTGCTCGGGCTGTTCGCGGGGGTGAGCGGCTACGCCGTCCACCTGGTGCTCACCACCGTCCGCGGGAACCCGGGGACCCCGGCGCCTCACGAGGAGGCGCCGGGGCAGGACTAGAGGATCACTGGCTCTTCCCGGGGTGCGAGGTCGGCGTGCCCGTCGCGGGATCGAGGATGAGGGCGCTTCGGTTGGTGCGGTGGAAGTCCATCATCTGGGTGAGCGACCCGGCGAGGGCGTCGGCGGAGCCGTCGCCGATCCGGGCCAGGCCCCAGTTGTCCTGGATGAAGCGCACCACCGAGCTCTGGTCGGTGGCGGCGTGGTCGACGAAGTTCTGCTTGGAGAACGGCGAGATCACCATCAGCGGCAGCCGCTGGCCGTAGCCGCAGCGCGCCTGCTCGACCTGGCCGCCGAATCCGGTCGGGATCCTCCCGTCGGCGGTGCCGCCGCACATCCCCGGGTTGGTGAGGGTGTCGAGGCTGGTCTGCGACTGGAAGAGGACGGGCGGGACGACGTGGTCGTACCAGCCGTCGGAGTCGTCGTAGGCCACCGCCACCGCGGTCGACTTCCAGGTCGGAAGCTGCTGCAGATGGTTGATGGTGTCGACCAGGAAGGTCTGCTCGTCGAGCGGATCGGAGTAGCCGGGGTGGCCGTCCTGGTAGGCGGGGGCCTTCAGGTAGGACACGCTCGGCATGTTGCCGGCGTTCGCCGCGGCGAAGAAGTCGGCGAGGTCGTACTGGTGGTTGGCCTGGTCCTGGTGACCGACCGCCGCCACCGAGGTCGGCGGCAGGTGCTGCGGGTTCGCCGTCGACGGGTAGTACTGGAACGGCTCGTGGTGGGGGATGTAGTCCGTCACCGTGGCGCCGCCGATGTTGGTGTGGGTGCCGTGGCAGAGCGCCGCGGGGCTGAGGTTGTCCGTGGCCGGGTTGCCGGGGACGTAGCCGGGGCTGGCGAAGCCGCCGGTGAAGAAGCCCCAGCTGAGGCCCTGCGCGCTCAGCTGGTCACCGACGGTCCTGCCGCCGTGCTGCTCGACGATGGCGTTGTTGCTGCAGACGTCGAAGTAGGGGTCGGAGTCGCCGAAGGTCGTGCCCGCGCCCGCAACCACCGGTGCGACCGAGCCGGGAGTCGCCGGGGTCACCCCCATCGCGGGGCAGTCGGCGGGCGCGTGGTACACCGAGGCCCCGGGTCGGGCGCAGTTCACGCCGAAGGTCTGCCCGCTGGTGACGTTCATCGCACCCGGCGTGGAGGGGCCGAAGCCGGTGGCGAAGGAGCTGTCGCTCATCGCGAACCGCTGCGCGTAGTTCCACAGCCCGGTCACGGTGTTGCCGTCGTAGTAGTCCATGACCGCGTAGTTGCCCGGGGTCGGCGCCTTGCCGAGGCACT
>JAQBPH010000549.1:0-9849 GCA_028287625.1 Chloroflexota bacterium
ACCCCGAGGTGGGGCTCGACCTCGCCGGGCTGATCCACGGCGAGCAGCGGTTCAGCTTCCACGAGCCGGTGCGGCCGGGCGACGTGATCGACAGCCAGGCGCGGATCGCCTCGGTGCAGGAGAAGCGTGGCATGACCTTCATCGACGTCGAGCTCGAGGCCGCCCGCGCCGACGGCCGCACGGTCTGCAGCGGGCGTGCCCTGCTGATCATGCGGGGGGCCGCGGGGTGAGCGACACCCTCCTCACCGTGCGCGTCGGCGACGTGATGACCCCGCTCAGCCGCCGGGTGACCCAGGACCAGATCAACGCCTACGCCGAGGCGTCGGGCGACCACAACCCCATCCATGTCAACGAGGAGTTCGCGCGCATGGTGGGCCTGCCCGGGACCATCGCCCACGGCATGCTCGACCTCGGCATCCTCACCGACGCCGTCGCCCGCTGGGCGGGCGGCAGCGACCGCCTCGCCGCCATCGGCTGCCGCTTCAGCAAGCCGCTCCTGCCCGGCGACACCATCACCTGCACCGGCACCGTGGTCGAGGTGGACGAGGACGCCGGCATCGCCGTGCTCTCACTCGAGGCCGTCTCCGATCGCGGCGACCGCGTGCTCACCAACGGGCGGGCCGAGATCCGGCTCGGTCCACCGAGGTCCTAGACACCATGGCACTCGACTTCAGCCTCACCTCCGAGCAGGAGGAGATCCGCGCCCTGGTTCGCGAGTTCGCCGTGAAGGAGATGCGGCCGCGCGCCGACCATCACGACGAGCACGAGGAGACCCCCTGGGAGGTCATGCGCAAGGCGCACGAGATCGGCATCGGCCCGGCGGCGATGTTCCCCACCGAGTACGGCGGCGGCGGCCTCGACCGGGTGACCGAGCTGATCCTCTCCGAGGAGCTCTCCTTCGGCGACGCGGGCATGGCGGTCTCGATCCTCGCCAGCGGCCTGGCCGGCGCCGGCATCATCGCCATGGGGACCGAGGAGCAGAAGCAGCGCTACATCTCCCGGCTCTGCGACCCCAAGGACCTGCGGATCGCCGCCATGGGCCTCACCGAGCCCGACTCCGGCTCGGACTCGCTGTCGCTGCGCACCACCGCCACCCGGGTCGACGGCGGATACCTGCTCAACGGCACCAAGCAGTTCTGCACCAACGGTGGCATCGCCGATCTCCAGGTGGTCTTCGCCACCACCGACCGCAGCGCCGGCCCGGCGGGCATCGCCGGCTTCGTCATCGAGAAGGACAACCCGGGGATGCGCCAGGGCCGCAAGGAGCGCAAGCTCGGGGTGCGGGCCTCGCACACCGCCCAGGTCATCCTCGAGGACTGCCTCGTCCCCGACGAGGCCCGGCTGGGCTTCGACAGGGACGGCAAGGCCACCGGTCCCGGCGCGATCGGCGCCATGCTGATGCTCGAGGCCACCCGTCCGGCGATCGCCGCCGGGGCGATCGGCATCGCCCGCGCCGCCTTCGAGTTCGCCCGTGACTACTCGCTCGAGCGCGAGCAGTTCGGCAAGCCCATCGCCAAGCACGAGGCGATCGCCTTCAAGCTCGCCGACATGGCCACCGAGATCGACGCCGCCCGGCTGCTCGCCTGGCGCGCCGGCTGGATGGCGGAGCAGGGGATCGCGATGAGTCGCGGCGAGGGCTCGATGGCCAAGCTCTTCGCCGGCGACGTGGCGATGCGCGTCACCGTGGACGCGGTGCAGGTGCTCGGCGGCTACGGGTACATCAAGGAGTACCCGGTCGAGCGCTTCATGCGCGATGCCAAGATCTACCAGATCTGGGAGGGCACCGCGGAGATCCAGCGGCTGGTGATCAGCCGCTACGTGCTCGGCGAGCGCCGCGCCGCCGGTCGGGCGAGGCTGGCGCAGGCGAGCTGACCCTCTGGGGATAATGCGCTGGTTCATCGGCGAGCGGAGGGCCCCATGTTCGAGCTCACGGGCAAGGTCGCGCTGGTCACCGGCGGCTCGCGCGGACTTGGCCGTGCCGACTGCCTGGCACTGGCCAGGGCCGGTGCGGACGTCGTCGTCACCGACATCCTGATCGAGAGCGACCCCGACATCCAGCAGTCGGCGGAGCGGGCGCAGTCGGCGCTCGCCCAGCTCTTCACCTCGCAGAACGTGGTCTACGCCGAGCGCACCAGCGAGGAGATCCGCGCCATGGGCCGGCGCTCGGCGGCGATCAAGATGGACGTCACCGACCGCGAGCAGGTGCGCGAGGTCTTCGAGCAGGTGGTCGCCGACTTCGGCTCCCTGGACATCCTGGTCAACAACGCCGCCACCCTCGACCACGTCGCCCAGATCGAGGCCCAGTCCGACGAGCTGTGGGACCGCGACGTCAGCGTCAACCTCACCGGCGCCTACAACTGCACCAAGGCGGCCTTCACCCACATGCGCCAGGCGGGCGGCGGGCGGATCGTCTACATGTCCTCGGTGGCGGGCAGCCTGGGCGGCTTCGGCCAGGCGTCGTACGCCGCCACCAAGTCGGCGATGGTCGGCCTGGCCCGCACCACCGCGCTCGAGGGCGCCCGCTACGGCATCACCGCCAACGTGGTGGCGCCGGGGATCATCGCCACCGAGGCGTTCAAGATGGGCAATCCCAAGATGAACGACCGCATGGTGCTGCGCACCGCGATGCGGGCGCCCGGCGAGCCCGAGGACGTCGCCCACGCCATCGTGTTCCTCTGCTCACCGGAGGCCCACTACATCACCGGCCAGGTGCTCCACGTCGCCGGCGGCATCGACCTCTTCACCTTCTGATGAGCACGTCCGGCGCGCCGCCCGTGGTCTCGGTCGAGCGCGACGGCGCCGTGGCCGTGGTCCGCATGAACCGGCCCAAGGCGAACGCGATCTCCCCCGACCTCGTCGAGGCCATCGCCGGCGCGGTCGAGAGGCTGGGCGGGGACGCGTCGGTCCGCTGCATCGTGATCGCCAGCGCCATCGAGCGCTTCTTCATGGCGGGGGCGGACATCGGCATGATGGCCGGCGGCGGCATGGGGATCGGCGGCGACGGCCCCTCCTTCCTCGAGCGCTTCAGCATCCCCGAGCGGGTCGCCAAGCCGGTGATCGCGGCGATCGGCGGCCACGCCCTCGGCGGCGGCTGCGAGCTGGCGCTCTGCTGCGACTACCGCCTCATGGTGGACGACGGCCGCAGCACCATCGGGCTGACCGAGACCTCGCTGGGGATCATCCCCGGGGCGGGCGGGACCCAGCGGCTGCCCCGCCTGGTGGGCCGCGCCCGGGGCCTGCACATGATCATGGAGGCCAGCCGGCTGCGCGCCCCGGAGGCGCTCGCCATCGGCCTCGTCGATGCCGCTCCGCCCCCCGAGGCCTTCGAGGCGGCGGTGATGGAGAAGGCGCACTCGCTCGCCTCGATGGCGACGCGTGCGCTCGGGCTGGCCAAGCGCGCGGTGCTCGAGGGCCTCGACCGCCCCGTCGACGAGGGGCTGCGCGCCGAGATGCGCGCCTTCCTCGAGGTGTTCCAGACCGCCGACGCCGCCGAGGGCCTCCAGGCCTTCCTCGGCAAGCGGGCGGCCGAGTTCCGGGGGGAGTAGCACGGCCGCCGGCGACCCCCTGCTCTGCGGCGTCACCTACTGGCCGGCCTCCACCGGTCCCTACCTCTGGCAGGCGTTCCCGGCGGTGCGGGTGGCCGCGGACCTCGCCGCGGCCCGGGCGCAGGGCTTCCCCGCGGTGCGCGTCCACCTCCCCTGGGACGCCTTCATGCCCTCGCATCGCGGGGTGAGCCGGCGCCGCATCGGCGAGCTCGGCGACCTGCTCGAGACCGCCCGCGGCCTGTCCCTCGGGGTGGTGCCGGTGCTCTTCATCCAGACCTTCGGCGACTGCGTGATGCTGCCCCGCTACATGGTCGACCGGAGGAGCCCGCGCACCGGCGTGCGGGTGGTCTGCGAGGGCAGCGTCGAGCCCGGCGGTCCCCGCGACCCCTACGCCGACCCGCTGATGCAGGAGGCGGGCGTGGGCTGGCTCGAGGCCCTGCTCGACGCCTTCTCCAACCACCCGGCGGTGCTCGCCTGGGACCTCGGCCACGATCCTGCCACCACCGTCCGCCCCCGCCGCATCACCCACCTCCCCGCCTGGGTCGAGCTGATGGCGGAGCGGGTGCACGCCCGCGGCGACCGCTGCCTGCTCACCCTCGGCGCCGGCGACCTGCTGATCCCCCGGGCGGTGCGCCCGGCGCTGCTCGCCCCCCACCTCGACCAGCTCGGGCTGCTGGTGCTCCCCCAGCATCTGCGTCTCGCCGACGACCCCCTCGACCCCGCCCCCACCGTGTTCCTCGCCCAGCTGGCGCTGCGCCTCGCGGCGCCCGCGGGCACCCCGCCCCCCCTGGTGGTCACCACCGGGGTGGCCTCCGGCGAGCCCCGGGAGCCACCGCCCGCGGAGGCGGAGCCCGAGCCCGGGCCGCCGCCCCCGCCGGCGGTCGAGGACACCGTCACCGTGGCCGAGGACGTCGCCGCGCGCCACGCCGCCGACCTGCTCTCGCGGCTCGGCGAGGTGGGGGTGGCCGGCCTGGTGGCGACCTCCTGGTGCGACCTCACCGGCCGTGTCGTCGAGGCGCCGCCCTACGACCGCCGCCCCTGGCTGGCGCGTCACGGCCTGCGCCGCGCCGGCGGCGAGTCCAAGCAGGTGGGCGAGGTGTGGGCGGCCACCGCGCGCCGCGAGCCGGCGGTGGCACCGGCCGACCCGTGGCCCGACCGGCTCGATCCCGACGACTACTACGGGGCCCTGCCCGACAGCGCCCGCGACCTCTTCTCGGAGTGGCGGCGGGAGCGCGAGGGGACCTCGGCGAGGGCGCTGGAGGAGGGCGGCGGGCCGAGGTGAGCGAGCCCGTCATCGGTCCGCCCCTGGTATCCTCGGTCGAGGCGCCGCACTGCGCAGGCCCGGACCGGGTGGTCCGGAGCGCCGCGCGGCCCATCTCTCAGCGTGTTCTCGCAGCGTCTCCCCGCTGACCGAGGCCGTCCCATCGTGGTCGGGAACACGTCTGGGTACTGGACCGAGGTCAGCACGTCCCGGAGGACAGCCTCAGTGCCCGAAGGCCGCATCAAGAAGATCATCCACGACCGCGGGTTCGGCTTCGTCCGGGCCGATGACGGCAACGAGGTCTTCTTCCATCGCACCGAGCTCAGCACCGTCGACTTCGACGCCCTCCAGGAGGGTCAGGCGGTGACGTTCGACGTCGTCAACAGTCCCAAGGGCCCGCGCGCCCGCAACATGAAGCAGACCGAGACGGCCTGAGCCGGCGGGGAGCCGGACCGGGGACACCCCGGCTCCGGCTCCCGCAGCGCTCGCCCCTCCCGGTGAGCGCGTCAGCGCCCGGAGCCCGACGGCTCCGGTGACGGTGGCCGGAGTTCCCGCATCCGGCTCAGCGCCGCCTCCACGCGGCCGGCGTCGGCACCCCGGACGCGGATCACCAGCTCCCGGGTCTCAGTCTGCGGGTAGGACCCGACCAGGACGTCGGGGAACTCGCTCTCCAATCGGCGCATGGGCTCGAAGAACTCCGCCTCGATGGCGTGACGGTAGCGGAGCTCGACGACGATGGGGGCGGAGCCGCCCCGGAAGAAGACCGGCAGCATCTCCTCGGAGAAGATGCGCTTCAGCTCGCGGGGCACCCCGGGCAGGGCCAGCAGCCAGCGCTCCGACCCGCCGGCGGCGGGAAGGGGATAGGCGAGCCCCGGCGCCATGCCGCTGCGGTTGGTGAGCACGGTGGCGCCCCGGGGCACCACCGTCATCCTCCGGTTCGGCTCGGTCATGCGGTTGCTCTCGATCCAGCCGGCGGCGTGGATCCGGTCGACCACGCGCCGGACGTGCGCCTCGGCGTCGGGGTGCACCTCCAGGGGCTGGCCGAGGGCGACGGCGAGGGCCTCGAGGGTCCGGTCGTCGGGGGTGGGACCGAGCCCGCCGCAGACCAGCACCCGGGCGACCGCGGGATCGTCGACGGCCGCGCGCACCGCCTCGACGATCGCCGGCGAGCTGTCCGGAACCACCGCGATGCGCATGCAGGGAAAACCCGCCTCGCGCAGCTGCCCTGCGAGCCAGTGAGAGTTGGTGTCGAGGGTGAAGCCGCCGAGGATCTCGTCGCCCACGGCGACGATGACGGTGCCCCACGGGCTGTCTGCCATGGCTCGGAACGGTAGCAGCGGGCCCGGATGCCTCGGCGCGATCGGCACTGCCCAGCGGCTACAATCCCCCGGTTCGCGGCCGCCATTCCCTCTCTGCGGTCGCCGGCGCCGACGAGGTACCCATGACGGTCAACGTTCTCCTGCCCATCGCGCTGGCCGGTGGGCTGGCCCTCCTCTACGCCATCTACCTCATCTTCTGGGTGCTGAAGCAACCCCAGGGCAACGAGCGGATGCGCGAGATCGCGCAGGCCATCCAGGAGGGGGCACAGGCATACCTCAACCGCCAGTACACGATCATCGCGGGCATCGGCGCCGTCATCGCGGTGTTCCTCGGCATCGCGCTGGGGATCAAGACGGCGGTGCTCTTCGTGCTCGGCGCGGTGCTCAGCGGCGCCGCCGGCTACGTGGGCATGAACATCTCGGTCCGCTCCAACCTGCGCACCGCCGAGGCGGCCCGGGGCGGCATCCAGCCGGCGCTGCGCATGGCCTATCGCGGCGGCGCGGTCACCGGCTTCTTCGTGGTCGGCTTCGGCCTCATCGGCGTGGTGCTCGCCTACGGCCTGTTCAAGGACTTCTCCGCCCTCACCGGCTTCGCCTTCGGCGCCTCGCTGATCTCCGTCTTCGCACGCCTCGGGGGCGGCATCTACACCAAGGCGGCCGACGTCGGCGCCGACCTGGTGGGCAAGGTCGAGGCGGGCATCCCCGAGGACGACCCCCGCAATCCCGCGGTCATCGCGGACAACGTGGGCGACAACGTGGGCGACTGCGCGGGCATGGCCGCCGACCTCTTCGAGACCTATGCGGTGACCGCGGTCGCCACCATGCTGCTCGGCGGCCTGCTCTACAAGACGTCGGGCGGCCCCATCCTCGCCTATGTCATCTACCCGCTGATCCTCGGCGCGATCAGCATCGTCGCCTCGATCATCGGGTCCCAGTTCGTCAAGCTGCCGCGCAACGGCTGGATCATGGGGGCGCTCTACAAGGGCCTGGCGGTCTCGGTGCTGGTGGCGGTGGCCCTCTTCGGCGCGGTCACCTACATCCTCCAGCGCAACGGCGACCTCCAGGGCAGCGTGCTCGGCCACGACCCGGTCAACCTGTTCTGGTGCGCGGTGATCGGGGTGATCGCCACGGTGCTGCTGGTGGCGGTCACCGAGTTCTTCACCGGGTCGCAGTTCTGGCCGGTGAAGACCATTGCCGCCGCCTCGCAGACCGGCCATGCCACCAACATCATCGCCGGCCTCGCCATCGGGATGGAGGGCACCGCCATCCCGGTGCTGATCATCGGCGTCTCCATCCTCGCGTCGGCGTCGCTGGCGGGCCTCTACGGGATCGGCATCGCGGCGATGGCGATGCTGAGCATGACCGGCATCATCGTGGCCATCGACTCCTACGGGCCGATCACCGACAACGCCGGCGGCATCGCCGAGATGGCGAACATGCCGGAGTCGGTGCGCAACGTCACCGACCCGCTCGATTCCGTCGGCAACACCACCAAGGCGGTCACCAAGGGGTACGCGATCGGCTCCGCCGGGCTCGCCGCCCTGGTGCTCTTCGCCAGCTACACCGACGTGCTCGCGAACCACGGCAACGGCCGGGTCTTCGACTTCAGCCTCACCGCCCCGACGGTCATCGTCGGCCTCTTCCTCGGCGGCATCATGCCCTTCCTCTTCGGGGCGCTCTGCATGCTCGCCGTGGGCCGCGCCGCCGGCGGGGTGGTGGTCGAGGTGCGCCGCCAGTTCCGGGAGATCCCGGGGATCATGGAGGGCACCTCGCGGCCGGAGTACGGGAAGTGCGTCGCCCTGGTCACGGCGGCGGCGCAGAAGGAGATGATCATTCCCGGCCTGCTGCCGGTGCTCGCCCCGCTCCTGGTCGGCTTCCTGCTGGGGCCGGAGGCGCTGGGCGCGATGCTGCTCGGGACCATCGTCGTGGGCATCTTCGTGGCCCTGCAGATGACCACCGGCGGCGGCGCCTGGGACAACGCCAAGAAGTACATCGAGGACGGCCACTACGGCGGCAAGGGCACCGACGCCCTCGCCGCGGCGGTGACCGGTGACACCGTCGGCGATCCCTGCAAGGACACCGCCGGACCGGCCATCAACCCCATGATCAAGGTCATGAACATCATCGCCATCCTGATGGCGCCGACGGTGGCCCTCCACCACGTCTTCTTCTGAGCAGCGGGACACCGGTGGTTTCGGCATGGCTGCCCGCCTCGCCTACGTGGTCCGCTTCGTCGGCTCCCTCGGGCCCGCCGTCGACTTCTACGGCGGCGTCCTCGGGCTGACGCTGACCAAGCGCACGGAGCACTGGGCGCAGTTCGACTGCGGCTCGGTGCGCCTCGGCCTCTACGAGCGCGCCGCGATGGCCGCGGTGCTGGGCGTCGAGGAGGAGTCGCTGGGCCGCCCCCCGGGGGCGGTCGAGCTCGCCTTCGAGGTGGAGGACGTCGACAGCGCCCACGCCGCCGCCGTCGCCGCCGGGGCGCCCAGCTTCCAGGCCCCCGCCGACCGCTACTGGGGCGAGCGCACCGCCTACGTCCTCGACCCCGACGGCGGCCTCGTCGAGCTGCTCACCAGGGTGCGGCGCTGAGCACGTGGACGAGTACCAGATCGAGATCCGCCAGCTGCGCCGCACCCTGGCGAAGCTCAAGGCCGAGAAGGCCCGCGAGGAGCTGATCGAGGAGTACGAGGTCGAGCTGCGCATCCTGGTCGCCCTCTACCAGGCCGCCACCGAGACCCTCGAACGGGGCCACGCCGACCCCGACCTCCCCCGGGCGCTCGCCGAGCTCGGCTTCGGCGACTGGACGCTCACCAACGTCTACTCGTTCGTCTACGAGGCGGCCATGGACGCCGAGCCCGACGGCCGCGACCTGGCCAACGTGATCACGCACACGGACTACGGAGCGTCGTTGCTGGCCGAGGAGTAGGGCTTCGTCGGTGTCGGGTACCGGTGGAGATGCGCGTCTGCTCTGCCGCCGGTGGAGTGGCTCGGCCGATCTGCCAGGGGGTGGGGGGATGCTCGGCCGATCTGCCGCGGGTGGAGATGCCCGGCAGTTCTGCCGCCGGTGGAGATTCGCGGGGGGCCGCTCTGCCGCTGGTGGAGATGCCCGGCAGTTCTGCCGCCGGTTGAGATTCGCGGCAGTTTCTCCACGGTGTTCTTACCGGGGGGAGGCTCCGCCTCCCCCCGCTCATGCCAAAGACATCGTGCGCTGGCGCGCCCGATGCCGTGGCATACCCCCCACCACGCCGGCACTCGCCGGCGACGCGCGCGGCGCGCGCTTGACGTGACGGGGCCGCCGGTAGAGGGACCAGGAGGAACGCTGCGCGTTCCTCATACCGGACCCCCCGAGCGGCTTCCGGGGTGGGCGCTGGAACCCCGCATGGGCATCACGGCCTTCCCGGTGGCGCCTCGCTGCGCGGCCCACTCCGCGGAGCCTGAGGTTTCCAGGAGCAACGCTCGCGTTGCTCGCGTCGTACCTCGGCCGGTGGAGAAGCAAATAGCGATCGCGAAGCGAGCGCCGCCGGCGAGTGCCGGCGAGGGGGGGTAGGCCACGGCATCGGGCGCGCCAGCGCACGATGTCTTTGGCCTGAACGGGGGGGACGCAGTCCCCCCCGAGTCAAAACGGCTCTTGTGCTGTTTCCGTGGGTAGCGGGAAGGGGGTGAAAAGAAGAGACGCACCCGAACACCAGTACGATTTCGGCTGCTTGACGGCTGAACTCGTAGGAGG
>JAQBPH010000667.1:0-4418 GCA_028287625.1 Chloroflexota bacterium
GCGGCTTCATCTCTCAGCTCCGGCCCATCGCGGGAGCGCAGTCGAAGAGCTGCTCGCCGAGCCCCGGACCGCGCGACGACGACCAGCGGGCCGGTGGAACCACGGCGCAGTGGGTCCTGACCCACCCGACCAGGTCGGCGTTGACCCCGCCGCCGAGGCCGGCGGACAGTGCGGCGAACCCCTGCCGGGACCCGGTCGCCGGCGCCGGGACCAGCAGGAACCGCACCACCCCCCGGGAGACCACCCCGGCGAGCTGTCCCGGGTCGACGATGCGGTCGGCGCCCAGGAAGCCGCCGAGGGCCATCGCCGGCCGGCCGCTGGCGAGCATGTAGGGCGCCGCGCGCATCGCGGCCAGTGTCGCCATCAGGTAGCGGTCGTCTCCCCGATGGGCCTCGAGGTAGCCGAGCAGCGCCGGGTCGACGAGGGTGACGGTCGCCCCCCCGGGGTCGCGCACCGGGCGTCGCAGGAAGGCCGGCAGGGTGGCGGAGGTCGGCCCCGCGCTGGGGAGCGCCGCGCTGCTGGCGGTGGCCACGGTGTCGAGCGTCCACGCCGCCGGCGCCGCCACCAGGGCCACCGCCCCGGCGATCGCCGCGACCACCGTCCAGCGTCGCATCGCGAGGGCGGCGACGGCGACGGCGGCGCTGACCGCCACCAGCGGGGTGAGCCAGCGGCTCCACTCCGGGAAGTCGGCGAGGGTCACGACGGCCTCGGCGACGGTGACGGCCACCGCCGCCATCAGCATCCAGCGCCGGCGCGGCGTCCGCCGGGCCTCCTCCCACATCACCGTGAGCCCGACGGCGGCGAGGGCGGCGATGGCGGGGCCGAGCATGGCGAGGTAGTAGGCGTGGATGAATCCGGCGACGCTGAAGAACACCCCGACGGTGAGCAGCCAGGCACCCCAGAGCAGCAGCGACCGGCGCCGCCCGTCGGCCGGGCCGCGCCAGCGCTGCCGCGCGGCGGCGGCGACCAGCCCGATCAGGGCGAGCGGCAGCAGCCAGCCCGTCTGGCTGGCCAGCGGCTGCGCGAGGAGCCGGAGCGGACCCGGCGCACCGCTCTCGCGCGCGGTGAAGGCCGCCAGCGCCGGGCGCGCCGACCCGGTGGGAGGGTTCGGTGCCGCCGGCCGGGCGGCACCGCGTCCGAGCAGGCCGCCGGTGACCCGCCCCCACCCGTTGTAGCCGAGGGCGAGGTTGACCTCGGAGTCGCCGGTGCTCGAGCCGACGTAGGGGCGCTGGGTGGCGGGGACGTGGTCCACCGCGGTCACCCACGACAGCGACAGCGCCACCATGACCGCGGCGGCGAGCCCGAGGTGAGCGATCCGCCGCCGCCAGGAGGCCGGTGCGGTGGCCAGGTAGAGGAGCCCGTACGCGGGCACCACCAGGTAGGCCTCGAGCATCTTGACGTTGAAGCCGAGGCCGACCAGCACCGCGCAGAGCAGCAGCCAGCGCAGCCGCCCGCTCTCCGCCGCGCGGGTCACGGCCAGCGCCGCCAGCAGCAGGATGGCGACGAGGACGCCGTCCACGAGGTTGCTGCGCGCGGTGACCACGCTGATCGGGCTGAGCGCGAGCAGCAGCGCGGCGAGCAGCGCGGCGGGACGTCCCCATGCGCGCCGGACCAGGTGGTGGACGAGCGCGACCGACGCGACGCCCGCCACCACCCCGGGGATCATCAGCGCCACGCCGTCGAAGCCGAGGATCCGGGCGCTGGCCGCCTGGAGCCAGAACCCCAGCGGTGGCTTGTCGATGCTGACGAAGCCACCCGCGTCGAAGGACGCGTACCAGAGGTTGTGCCAGCTGGTCAGCATGCTCCGCACCGCGGCCGCGTAGTAGGCGTTCCCGTAGCCGAGGCGCGACAGGCCCCAGGCGTTGAGACCGGCGCTCAGCGCGAGGACGGCGCCGAGCGCGATCCGCCACCGCCGGAGGTCGGGAGCAGTCGCCGAGGCGACGGTCATGGGTTGCGTCCTCGCCGTGCACGTGCGGGTCGACATCAGCCGGGGAGGATCGCCGCGGCGAGGTAAGACGCGGGTAATAGCGCCGCAAGAGCCGGGCAAGAGTCGCCCGCACCCGGCCAGCAGTGCGTTCCTCGCGCGAGGTCAGGCGGTGCGCGCGACGGCGAAGGTGAAGGCGTCGGTGTAGTGGAACGCGTCGTCGCCCATCCGCTCCATCTCCCGGCCGAGCGCCGCCTCGAGCCGGCCGCGCTCGGTGGGGCCGAGCGTGGTGAGCAGCGCCCACGGCCACGGGCCCGACCAGGTCATGTGGTCGATCCACGCCGACGCCGAGGGCATCTGGGAGCCGGTGGCGAGCATGGTGGTCACCGGATCGCCGAAGCCTGCCGCGAGGAGAAGGCGGCGCAGCGTCTGGGGCTCGCCGAGCGGGGCGCGGCTGCCCTGCGGTCGCGGGATCGCGCGCCAGTGCTGCGCGGTCAGCTCCTCCAGCCAGCCGAAGAACGCCTCCTGCGCCGGCGTCACCAGCGAGCGCCGCCGCAGCGAGATGGCGATGCGGCCGCCGTCGCGCAGCACCCGCCGCGCCTCGGTGAGGACGGCGAATGGATCGCCGAGGAAGGCGAGCGAGAGGCCCAGGGTGACGAGGTCGAACAGCCCGTCCTGGAAGCGCAGCCGATGGCTCACCCGCTCGTGCTCGAAGACGGTGTTGCGCAGCCCCTCGGACCGCGACCGGTCGCGCGCCCGCCGCAGCATCCCCGGGGCGACGTCCAGCCCGACCACGGTGCCCCGCGGCCCCACCAGCGGGGCCACCGCATTGGCCACCAGACCGGTGCCGCAGCCGACGTCGAGGCAGTCCTCACCGGGGGTGGACGCGGACAGCGTCACGAGTCGCGATGCCACTCTGGAGTGCAGTCCGCGTGCCCAGTCGTCGTAGAGCGGTGCGAACGCGTCGAAGAAGTCGGCGATCGGCTCCGCGGGATCGGAAATGCGCGGGTCGGAGATGCGCATCATCCCGTTAAGGTTCTGGCCAGGATGCGTCCTTGGACAAATCGGAGTCTCTGTCCCGCTAAGATCACGACCGCGCGCGGCGCTCTCTGTTGACAGGGCAATGCTCGCGACGGCATCCCCTTCTGACAATCGCTCAACGCGAGGACGGCGGACATGGATACGCAGACGGCGGCGCCCCAGACACCACCGGCCAGCGGCACCGGCCGGCCCCGTACCGGTGAGGGTGCGGCGACGGCAGCCGGCACCATCACCCTCGGCGCGCAGGACCAGTTGATCGGAAAGCTCGTGTATGACGGACACCTGCAATTGCAGGGAATTCTCGAGGGCGAGGCGGCGGTCACGGGTGACCTGCATGTGGACGACGGGGGCGCTGTGAAGGCGACGCTGTCGGCGCAGAACCTCACCGTGCGCGGCACCGTGGAGGGGGACGCGGTGGCGCGCGACCGGCTGCTGATCGCGGGCTCGGGGATCATCACCGGCGACGTCAAGGTCGGCCGCCTGGTGATTGAGGACGGAGCTGTCCTGAACGGCAACGTCACCATGGAGCGCCTGATGACCGGCGGTTCACCGACCAACGCACGCTCCGGAGCCCCCGCGCCGAAGCGGTGAGCCGGCTCGGGCCGGGGCCGGCGATGCGCCGGCCCCGGCCGCGGGCTCAGTGCCCGGCCGGGATGCGTCCCAGGCGCCCTCGCCGGAAGTCCTCGAACGCCTGCAGCACCTCCTCGCGGGTGTTCATCACGAACGGGCCTCCCCAGGCGACCGCCTCGCGGATGGGGCGGCCGCCGAGGATGAGCACCTCGAGGTTGGGCGAGCGGCCCTCCTGCTCGCGGTCCGCGCTGACGGTGAGCACGTCGCCAGCGCCGAACACCGCCAGCCGGCCGGTGCCGAAGGGCTGGGCGTCCTGCCCCACGGTGCCGGCGCCGGCGAGGCCGTAGACCAGGGCGTTGAAGTCCGGCCGCCAGGGCAGGCGCAGCCGCGCCCCCGGGCTGAGGGTGGCGTGGAGCACGGTGATCGGGGTGTACGTGCTGCCCGGCCCCTGGTGGCCGGCGACGTCACCCGCGATCACCCGCACCAGCGCGCCGCCGTCGTGCGAGCTGAGCAGCCCCACCTGGCCGGCGCGGATGTCCTGGTAGCGGGGCTCGACCCACTTCTGCGCGGAGGGCAGGTTGACCCAGAGCTGGATGCCGTGGAACAGCCCGCCGCTGACCACCAGCGCCTCCGGCGGCGCCTCGATGTGGAGGATGCCCGCCCCCGCGGTCATCCACTGAGTGTCGCCGTTGGTGATCAGCCCCCCGCCGCCGTTGGAGTCCTGGTGCTGGAAGGTGCCGTCGATGATGTAGGTTACGGTCTCGAAGCCGCGGTTCGGGTGCCACGCGGTGCCCTTGGGCTCGCCGGGCGCGTACGCGACCTCGCCCATCTGGTCCATGTGGACGAAGGGGTCGAGATGGCGGTGGTCGACGCCGGGCGTCGA
>JAQBPH010000006.1:0-4111 GCA_028287625.1 Chloroflexota bacterium
CGGTCGGCGCGGTAGAGGGGGGTGGGCCGCCACATCCGGTAGACGTCGCGGACCGGGTCGGGGATGTCGATCCAGCGCTCCGCCGACACCTCCTGCTGGATGATCGCCATCGGGAAGCCGTGAGCCGACGGCGCGCCTTCCGCCGTAAGCGGCGATCGCCCTGAGCAGCCTCGTCTGGTGTCGGGGGTGACATTGACCGTCGCCGTATCGATTTCCGCACCCGGCCCTCGGTGTGAGTCGATTGTTGTCCGCACGGGCCCACACAGATCCGTACGTTGCGTACGCACGCGTCGGTGCGCGCACTACCGAGGAGCACAGTGACCCAACGCACAGCTGAGCCTAATGGCGCCCACAGCGTACTCCGATTGACAAACGTCGAGAAGGCGCGCATCATGATGTTCTCGGCAGACACTATCGCGGATTCAGTCGCCGCCAGGCTGTCTCAGTAGGCATTGTCGGATGCCCGTCTGCTCGGCGCAGCTGGCTGGACGACGGAGGTCGCAGAAGTGGCCGAGGCTGGCGTTGGTGGCTTCCTCAAGCCTCCGGCCGTCGAGGAGGTCCACATCGTCTGGATGACCGCCGGGTTGGGATGTGACGGCGACAGCATCTCCATGACCGCCGCCTCCCAGCCCAGCATCGAGGACGTCCTCCTCGGAGGCATTCCGGGGCTGCCGAGGGTGCACCTTCACAACCCTCTGCTGGCCTACGAGGTCGGCGACGAGTTCATGGCGTGGTGGTACAGCGCCGAGCGAGGGGAGCTCGACCCCTTCCTGCTCGTGATGGAGGGTTCCATTCCCAACGAGGGCATCCTCGAGGAGGGCTATTGGGCCGCCTTCGGCACCGATCCCGCCACCGGCCAGCCGATCACCACCTGTGAGTGGATCGACCGGCTGGCCCCGAAGGCCTGGGCGATCATCGCGGCCGGGACGTGCTCCGCGTACGGCGGCATCCACGCCATGGCGGGAAACCCGACCGGTGCGATGGGCCTGACCGACTACCTCGGCGCCGGCTGGAGGTCCCCCTCCGGAATGCCCGTCATCAACGTTCCCGGGTGCCCCGTTCAGCCTGACAACTTCATGGAGACCCTGCTCTCGCTGCTCTTCCAGATGGCCGGCCTCATGGACGAGATCCCGCTCGACACCCTGGGTCGGCCCGCCTGGCTGTTCAACGTCATGGCGCGCGAGGGCTGCTCCCGGACCAGCTACAACGAGAACGCGGACTTCGCAGCGACCTACAACTCGGGGAAGTGCCTCGCGAGGCTGGGCTGCTGGGGACCCGTGGTGAACTGCAATGTCAGCAAGCGCGGCTGGATGGGAGGCGTGGGCGGGTGTCCAAGCGTGGGGGGCATCTGCATCGGCTGCACCATGCCGGGCTTCCCGGACAGATTCATGCCCTTCATGGCCCCGCCGATGAGCGGCAAGCTGACGACCGACCTCCTCCGCCCCCACGGCGCAGCCATCCGCACGCTGCGAATGATCACCAACAGCGCTGTGAACGTCGAGCCGGAGTGGCGCCGTCCTGGAGGCGAGCTGACCACCGGTTATGACCCCGACCACCCGTGATCTCGGCGACGTGCGCACGTTGTGAGCGGGGTGGGGGCGGCTTCCAGCAGGCCACGGAACCTCGATTCCATTGCACAGGCCCGATGAGGCGCCAGTGACTGCGGTCACCGCTCCTTCAACACCTCACGAAGAGCATCACCCGTATCAACGGTTCAGCGGATCCGTTGACCCGTACGGCCAGGCGACCCTCGTCATGGATGAGCACGGTCACATCGTGCGATGGGGGAACGACGCCGCCGCGCTCTTCGGGTGGTCGGAGGACGAGGTTCTCGGGAGGACGGTCGCGGACACGATCGTCCCCTCCTTCTACCGTGAAGCGCACCGACGGGGTGTCGCGGCCCACGTGGCCGGCCGCCGGCCGGTGTTGACGGGGAGGTTCATCGAGGTGACCGCGCTGCGCCGCGGCGGATCAGAGTTCCCGGTGGAACTTGTCATCACGGCGGTGACGACGCCCGACGGTCGCATCCAGTTCACCGCAGCTCTGAGGGACATGTCGGGCATCGACGTCTCCAGGCGGCTGCGCCGCCTGGAGCTGGACGTGAGCCGCTCGCTCATGCAGCCGACGATCTCAGAAGGGCTCGAGGGCGCGCTCGCGGTAGTGGCAGAGGGCCTCGGTTGCGATGTGGCACAGCTCTGGCTGTCGGATGCCGCCAGTCCCACCCTCACCCCTCGCTACCGCTGGGACTGTGGATCCGAACGGGTGGCTGAGTTCGTCGCCCTTCGGGCGGACGATCTCCTGCCGGCGCACGAGGCGCTGGCCGCGGTCTGGCGGAGCGGACTTCCGTTCGTCGCCGACACCGGGATGGATCACGCGGAGGCCCTGCTGTCCGGGGCGACGCAGGCAGGGCTGTCGTGCATGCTGGCATTCCCGCTTCCGGCGACGGAGAGGCGCTCCGGTGCTCTGATCCTGCTCGCTGCCGCCCGCAGGCCGGTGGATGAGGAGCTGCTGGCAGTGATGGGCAGCATCACCAGCCAGATGGGACAGGCTCTTGCTCGGGATCAGGCTGAGAGGTCGCTCCGCGAGGACCGGTTCCGCGCGCTGCTGGAGGCTGCGCCGGATGCCATCCTGGGAGTGGGTGCCGAGGAGCGAATCACTCTCATGAACGTCGCCGCCGAGCGCCTCTTCGGCTATGCCCGTGAGGAACTCCTGGGGCAGTCCATCGAGGTCCTCATCTCCGAGGCGTCGTGGGCCACCCATCCCGACCTCTTCTCCGGGTACGTCACCGCACGGCCGCGTGCCAACGGGGAGCGCCTGGCGCTCGCCACCCGACGGAAGGACGGCACGGAGTTTCCTGCCGAGGTCAGCCTCAGCGCCGTCGAGGGCAACGGGGGGATGCTTGTGATGGTGTCCGTCCGCGATGTGACAGAGCGCATCCAGGGGCGGGAGGCCATGCAGCGGGCGATCGCGGCGGAGCTGGCGAACGAGGCGAAGACTGCGTTCATGTCACGCGTGAGCCATGAGCTCAGGACTCCGCTCAACGCCATTCTCGGCTTCGCCCAGCTGATGACCATGGCGGACCTGCCGGAGCAACAGCGCGAGCACGCCCAGATCATCCACCGCGCGGGGAGCCATCTCGATGCGCTCATCAGGGATGTCCTGGACCTCTCGTGCATCGACGCGGGCAACCTGCCGCTGTGGATGGGGCCGGTGTCGATCGAGAAGGTCGTCCACGAGGCCATCGAGCTGGTCAGCCCCATGGCCGCTGAGCGCCGCATCTCGACGACGGTGGATCTGGCCGCTTCCAGCCAACCGCACGTGCTGGCCGACCCTCAACGGCTACGGCAGGTACTCGTCAACCTTCTTTCCAACGCCGTCAAGTACAACCGACCGGACGGCCGAGTGCGTCTCATCCTGCGAGAGAGCAACGGCCGCACGCGTCTGGGCATTGTCGACACTGGGCCCGGGATCTCATCCGAGCACCTCCCCAGGCTCTTTCAGCCCTTCGATCGCCTCGGCACCGAACGCTCGGGCATCGAGGGCACCGGGTTGGGCCTGGCTCTGTCCAGGCACCTGGTCACGGCAATGGGCGGTTCTCTGACCGTGGACAGTCGGCCAGGAGACGGGTCCACCTTCTGGGTGGATCTCACCAGCGCGTCCGCTCCAGCAGGACCGGCGGAGGATGTCGTGACAGACCTCACCGGCGCTGCGACGCTGGGGGACACGCGCAACACTCTCTGAGCGGACGACAACGAGAACAACCTGCGCCTCATGAGGAGTCTGCTCAGCCTGCGTCCCGGGCCCTGGGGACAGCCTACGTCGTCGCGTCATACCGGCGCCGCCATGCGATGCAGCTGTCCACGTAAGCAGCCAGGTCGCGCGCTGCGAACTGGTCCACGTCCCAGTCCTCCGAAAACGTGTGCGATCCGTCGTCGCAGACGTACGCCCAACCGCGGCGACCGTCCAGGAGCGCCAGGTACCGCAACTCGTACACCTCGTCCTCAAAGGCGTCGAGCAAGCGCCACTCCCTGCCGTTCAGATCCATCATCAGGAAACCAGACGCAGATCCCTCGCCAGGCACGAGAGTGGGGTATACACGGCCCGCCAGAGC
>JAQBPH010000009.1:0-3081 GCA_028287625.1 Chloroflexota bacterium
GGAGGTCGCCGGGACGCTGCTCGGGCCCGGCCGCCGGCGGCGCCGGCGGTGCCGGCGGCTCCGGCTGCCGCCGATCGTCTCCGAGAACGCGTCGCCACAGTGTCATGACCGTCCTCTGCCGCCGTGAAGTCGGGATGAGAGCCATCCCGATCATGGTGAGGCGCACCGACCGCGGCAGTCGCCTGGTCGGCGAACTGTCACACGCGCGTCCAGAACGGTCGCACCGCGCTGCCACGGCTACACTGTTCGGCATGCTCCCGGAGTACCAGCACGACGCCCTGCTGCGCCTGAAGACGGTGCGCGGACACATCGACGGGGTGATCGGCATGGTCGAGAGCAGCGCCTACTGCGCCGACGTGATGAAGCAGATCGCGGCCATGCAGGCATCGCTCGAGAAGGTGAACCGCGTCCTCCTCGAGAATCACCTGCAGACCTGCGTGACCGAGGCGATCCAGAGTGGCGAGGGTGGCATCGAGAAGGTGCGGGAGCTGATCAGCGCGCTGCGCTTCAACGGCAGCCTGACCGACTTCCGCGACCGCGCCGAGCCACTGCCGGTGCCGGTGCCCGTACCGGAGTAGGGAGCACGCCCGCACCGGTGACGTGGACATTGCAGGTCGTCTGCTCCGGCGCCGCGGACGGGCGCTCGCCCGTGGTGGTGAGAGCTGTCGCTGACGCGATGGCGCCGGCGGCGGCGAGAACGGCGAAGCGAGACATGGGGTTCTCCTCGTATGGCTGACGCAATGCTCGGCGTGACCCCATCCGGCTCCTCGTGGTCCCAGCCCGTCAGCAACCAAGACCGCCGGGACCGAGGACGTTTGCATATGTGGACGGGTCACCCCCTGCTGCGTCGATGCCGCTTTCGCTTGCGCCATAAGGGATTTGGCAGGAAGGCGTGCGATCCATCATCATGTCGTGCCAGCGCTGCGGTCACTGCTCATGGGGGGTCTCGTGATGATGGGAGGCGCACCGCGATCCCGTGGGCGCATGCTGGCGGTCGCACTGGGGTCCGTCATCGCATGTGCCTGCGGTGGAGGCTCCTCGTCCCCGGCGACGACGTCGAGCGCTCATGCGGCGGCGACGGGCGGTGCCGTCGCCAACCATGTGCACGGTGCGGTCCTGGGCGCGAGTTCGAACGAGATCCTCATCGCCACCCACTACGGCCTGCGGCGGAGCGAGGACGGCGGTCACACCTGGCAGCCTGTGACCACGGCCGGTGACGGCATGGTGGCCGCCCTCGCCAGGGTCCCGAGCGGATACGTCGGCTCCTTCATGAGGATGTCGTCGATGAACGGCACCAGCAGCTCGACGAGCGGATCCATAGGCTCGATGCAGGGCATGGCTTCGATGGGCTCGATGAGCTCCTCGTCGACGGCCGCCGCAGGGTCCGTCTCCGGTGGCGCGATGGGGCCGATGTCGACGAGCGGACCCGCCGACGTCAGGAGCTCGAACGACGGCAGGACGTGGATGCCGGCTCAGGGGCTTCCCTCGGGGGCGTCGGTCACCAACCTCGTCGCCTCGCCTGATGGCAGGGTGACCTGGGCCTCGATCAACGGGCGGGGGATCTACCGGAGCACCGACGGCGGTCAGACCTGGCAGCAGGCGCTTCCCACCAACGCCCTGATCACCACCGTCTACGACAGCGGGGCATCGCTGATCTTCTCGACCCAGGACGGTCTCGATGTCACCAGCGACGCGCAGCTCGGCATCCCGGCGACGCCCACGGTTCCGACGTCGATGAACACCGTGTCGGCGTGGGCGGCGTGCGCCACCTGCGTGATCGCCACCACGGAGCATGGCAGCGTCGAGACCAGCCGCGACGGAGGACAGAGCTGGCAGCAGCTTCAGACCAGCTTCAGCTTCGACAACGTGGTCTCCTTCGCGTCCACCGGGCCGGTGCTGTTCGGCATGGTCTCCGACCAGTCCGATCACAACCGTGGGGTGTGGCGTTCGAGCGACGGAGGCCGGACGTGGACCAGGGTCCTCGACCAGCCACTGATCGACTACGCCTTCGGACTCCCCAACGGCGACCTGCTGGCCTTCCAGTGGGGGGTTCACGTGTGGCGCTCCACCGACGGTGGGGCGAACTGGACCAGGTACGGCGACGCCTGACCGGATCGGCGGGTGCTGTGAACCCGGCAACCCTCCGGCGGGCAGTCACGGGTCTGGGAGTCGTGGCTCTGACCGTCGGGTGCGGCGATGGATCACACGGCGGCTCCGGCAGCGCCGCGGCGGCCCGGTCCTCCTCCGGCGCGACCGCCACCGTGCGGGTGGAGGACAACCTCTTCACACCGCGGGTCCTGACCGTCCCGATGGGTGCGGTGGTGGAGTGGCGTTGGGTGGGCGGGAACCCGCACAACGTGACCGGCGACGACTTCGCGAGCCCCAGCGAGAGTTCGGGGGCCTTCGACCGCTCCTTCGCCCAGCCCGGCACCTACTCCTACCGCTGCACCATCCACCCCCACATGCTCGGGGAGGTCGTGGTCCACTGAGGCTGTGGGATGGCGAGGGGGGCCTCCCTGAGACCCCCGCGACCTCAGGCGGCCTTCGCGACCAGAGGCGGACCGCAGATACAGGTGTAGTGGTCGCCACCACCGGAGCAGTTGCAGACCTCGTCGATGCGGACCTGGCAGCCGCAGCCCTCGTGACCGCAGGTGAGAGCGGTGCCGCTTTCGACCGTGGCCATGGCAAGTCCTCCCATCCGTCCGTCCGGTAGGCGACCATTATCATGCGTGACACCGGACCGGCTGCAGACGGCTGCGCCAGACGCGGCAATCGGCGTCTGGCGCAGCGTCAGACGGAGCAATCGACGTACATCAGCGTCGTAGCGCTCGCTCGATGAGGTTCTCCGTGTCCGCCGAGGTCACGTCGAAGCCGCCCTGCCAGATGTGGAGGAGCTTGCCGGTCCGGTCCACCAGCACGGACGAGGGCACCCCGAGCGTTCGGAAGGCGGCCTGGTAGTTGTGGTCCTGGTCGTGGACCAGGTCGAAGGTGACCCCCAATCTGTGGGCGAGGTCGCTGGATGCCTCGTCGCCGCCGTCGGCGACGCTGACGCCGACGACCGCGAGCCCGTCCGACCGGTGC
>JAQBPH010000011.1:0-7771 GCA_028287625.1 Chloroflexota bacterium
GCCGCAGACCTGGCGCTCGCTGGTCATCGACGAGGCGACGGCGGAGGCCTATCGCGAGAAGGCCGCCGCCGCCCGCCTCGGCGGGCACTGGTTCCACGCCGTCTACCTGATCAACCTCGCCACCTCCGACGAGGTGTTGCTGAAGCGCTCGATCGGCTCCCTGGTCCACTACATGGACCTCGCCGCCCGGCTGGGGGCCGACGGGGTGGTGTTCCACCCCGGCTCCCACAGGGGCGCCGGCTTCGAGCCGGTGCTGCCCACCATCGGCGCGGCGCTCCGCGAGGTGCTGGAGCGCACCTCGTCCCCGGCCCGGCTGCTGGTGGAGAACAGCGCCGGCCAGGGCGGCTGCGTCGGCTGCCGCTTCGAGGAGCTGGGCGCAATCCTCGACGCCGGCGGCGACGACCCGCGGCTCGGCGTCTGCCTCGACACCTGCCACGCGTTCGCCAGCGGCTACGACCTCAGCACCGCGGAGGGCGTGGAGGCCGCGCTGGCGGAGTTCCAGAGCACCGTGGGCTTCGATCGCCTGAGGCTGGTGCACGCCAACGACTCCAGGGTCGAGCTGGGCGCGAACCGCGACCGCCACGCCAACATCGGCGAGGGCTTCATCGGCACCGCCGGCTTCGGGCTGATGCTCGGCGACCCGCGGCTGGGCTCCGTGCCCTGGGTGCTCGAGGTGCCGGGGGACGGCCAGGGCCCCGACCTGGCCAACGTCAACCGGCTGCGCGAGCTGGCGGGGCGGGCGCCGGCGGTGGCCCGGGTGCCGGTGGCCAGGTAGGGGCCGGCGCGCCGGAGCCGGGCCTCATTGCCCCGCCTGATAGCTCGCCAGGATCGAGGCGCGGCGACCCTCGAACAGCCGGGCGGCCGGGGCGCCGAGCGCCATGCTCTGCTCGCAGTACAGCCGCCAGTACCCCTGCCAGACGTCGTCGTCCGGATCGAGGATCTCCACCACCAGTCCGAGACCCAGGGCACGCTCGGCGTCGATCACCGCGCCGTGGGAGAGGAACCGCTCGACGTTGTTGAGCTCATGGGCGATCTCCTTGGCCCGCCGCATGCAGTCCGGCTGACCCGCGAGCATGTAGTGCGCCAGGAAGCGGGTGGCCAGCTCCTCGGAGCGGCGCAACGCCTTCTTGCAGAAGTCGATGAGGGCGGGATCGAGCTTGTCGAGGAGCGGAAAGTAGGCGGGGGAGAGCTGGCCGGCGCCCGTCTCCTGGACGATGTCCTGCAGGCCGTCGAGGAACGACTGTGCGGGGCGGGTGAACTCGTCACCGCTGGCATCGCGCTGGATCACGATCTGAGGGTCGATGGGGCCAAGCTCGGAGGGCTGTCCCATCACGATCGCGTCGGCGGCGAGACAGATCAGCGTCCCCGCGCTCTTGGCGCTGTCGGGGACGATGACGCGAAAGCTGCCGGCGGGACCGACCCGCTTGCGACAGAGGCCGGCGAGACGCTCCGCCTGGTCGACGTCGCCCCCGGAGGTGTGCAGGAGGAGGTCGAGATCGCTCCCCCTCTCGACGTCCTCGAGGAGGTCGACGAAGGGCATGATGTCGCGGGCGGTGATGCTCGCCGCGGGTCCGGCGACGTAGCAGATGAGCCGGCGTCCGGTCCGCTGCTCGAGCGCGCCGATCTGCTCCTGCCTGCGATAGCGGTCGCGCTCGAGGGCATGGAAGAGCGGAGTCTGGGAGGGGATGGGGAGGCGGTCCGGCGGACCGGTCCCGGACGGGTCCCTCTCAGACACGGTAACGGCGTTGCGCCGGCTGCTCGGCGGCGCCCGGGACCCGCCGGCACGAGGAGGGGAAGCGCGCGTCGTACTCGCGTCTGCGCTCGCGATAGGCTCGCAGCAGCGCTTCCAGCCCGGGATGCTGCCGCTGCAGCTGCTCCAGCGTGTGCCGCGACACGTCAACGGCGGCGGGGATCTCGTTCATTCGGTGATCATCCCTCCGGGCTGGTCAGAGCCCCACGTAGGCGGCGGCGTTCTCGGTGAACAGCGAGCCGCCGCCGCTGGACCGCGGCACCGCGGGCAGGCTGCGGTGGCCGGTCTGCGCCATGATCGCCCGCTCGGATGCGCCCCCGGCGGCCGCCGCGGTCGCCAGCCCGCTGCGCAGGGAGTGGCCGGCGTACCGGGAGGGGTCCAGCCCGGCACGGGCCGCGGCCCGCTGCACGATGCGCGCGACGCTGCGGTCGCTGAGCTGGTGGCCGGCCACCCGGCCGCCGCGGGTCACCGCCCGGAAGAGCGGGCCGGTGGTGATGCCCGCCGCGTCTCGCCACGCTCGGACGGCCCGGATCGGGCACGTCTCCGGGTGCCGGCCGAAGGGGATGCCGACCTCGCGGCCGCTCGCCGGCCGGTCGGTCCCGCTGCGGTGGATGCGCACGCGCAGGCCGTCGCCGGTCTCCTCGAGGTCGGCCATGTCGAGGGCGACGAGCTCCGAGCGCCGGAAGCCGCCGGCGAAGCCGAGGAGGAGCAGGGCGCGGTCGCGCAGACCGTCGAGGCGGTCGGTGGGGATGACGGTCAGCAGCTGTCGAAGGCCGGCGGTGACGACCGGGTCCTTCTGCACGGGCGCGGTGCCGGTGCGGCGGATCTCCGCCATCGTGGTGCGCACCGCCGCATCGCGGGTCGGGGTCGGCAGGCCCGCGAGCTGGTGCGCCTGGGAGATCGCCGAGATGCGCCGCTGCAGCGTCGACGCCCTCGCCCCCGCCCCGGCGAGGGCGGTGAGGTAGAGGGCGACCGTCGTGGCCTCGGCCGGGAGCGCGGTCAGGTGGTGGACCTCGCACCACGTCTCGAAGTCGGCCAGGTCCGAGCGGTAGCCGCGGATGGTGTTGCTCGCCTTGGCGGCGGCGGCGAAGCGCCGGGTGGCGGCGTCGAGTGCCTCCAGACGCGCGGCGAGGGTGGCCGGATGCGGCGGGGTCGCCCCGGTCAGCGCGCGCACACCCCGGGGCTGCCCGGTGGCGCCGGTTGAGGATCGGAGCTGCGTCATGTCCGATACCATACTATTATCGGACGCGTCGTGGCCGATGGCCCGCAGGTAGTGGTCAGACATGGCAGAAAGACCGGCCATTCGAGATCGATTGTCCGATTGATACCGGCGCTATCAGGCCCACGTCCGGTCCTGGCGGCCGGGCCGGCCGCAGGCTGAGCTGCGCCTCCGAGCGGAGGCGGGGGGCGAGCCCGGAGCCACCAGCCGGGCCACCCTCCCGGACTGCACGCGCTGCACGGACAGGAGATGACCGTGGGATGGGTTCCGTACCGCGACGCCGCCCAGATCAGGGTGACGGCCGCGATCCCCGACGCGCCCGAGCCGGCGTGCACCGATGCGGGGCAGAGCGCGATCGCGGCGGCGCGGCTCCAGCTGCGGCGGATGGTGAGAGAGCAGCCGGCCGCTGTCAGGCCCGGCCGGGGAGCGGCCTGATGGCCGGCCACTGGACGGTCCACCGCTGGTGGGTGCCCGCCGATGTCGAGGGCCGCTTCGTCCAGGCCTGGCGTGCTCTGGCGGAGATGCTGGTTGTGGAGGGCCGGATGGAGCGTGTCGGCCTCTTCGCGGACGCCTACGAGCCCCGGGTGCGCTGCACGCCGCTGCGATGGTCCTCCTCGACGGCGCGGAGGGCATGGCGCGCCGACGTGCGGCACCGGTCGGCCGAGGATGCGATCGCCAGGCTGTGTGACGGCGCGCGGGTCCAGCGCATGACCAGCTCGCCCCGACGTCATCTGCTCACGCACACCACATCGGAGGGAGACCGATGCGCGCGATCCTCGTCGCCGCCGCGACCGCTGCCGTGATGGCGGCACCACCGGGCGGCTCACCGCCGAGTCCGGAGAGCTGGAGCCCGTCTCAGCAGCCGAGCGGCTCGGCGCAACCGTCGGGCTCGGGTGGCGCCGGCAGTCCGCCCTCGACCATGTCGCCGGCGCCGCCACCGCACAGCTACCGCGGCTCCGCGGGGCGGGCGAGCGGCTCCGGCGGCAGCACACCGCGCCCCGGGTCTCAGGCGCACAGCCCGAGCCCGCCGCGGAGCAGCTGGAGAGCCACGCCGGCGCCGGCGCCGGCGCCAGGTCCGCGGTGACGGGTGGGGCCTCGGGGCCTCCCTCGTCCGGTCGGAATTCTCGGAACGGCCCCTGAGTCTCGGTGGCAGAGCACCCTTGCGGAGGACGGCACCCGGGGTTACCATCGTGATCATGAAGCGTTTGCTGCATTTGGGGTAATCGCCGGAATGGGGTCCTCCGCTCGCTCCAGTGGGGTGCTCGGCATGTCCCCACCGGCATCACGGGATCGCGCCATCCTGGCGAGGGACGAGCTCGGCCCTGGTCGGGCTCAGCGCAACGCCGCACGACAGGCCGAGCGCCGCCTCGTCGTCTACCTCGATGAAACCCAGCGCCGCTGGCTGCGCGGTGTCGAGGCAGACGCCCTCCGAGACGACGTCCGCCTCAGTGCCAGCGCGATCGTCCGGTTGGCCATCGACGAGCTGCGCTCCCAGGGTGTCCGCTGGCAGAACCTCGCCGATGGTCCACCGGCCGAGACGTCAGCCCCTGATGGTGATCCGGCAACAGAGGCGTGACGGCGCGGGACGGCTCGAACGGCCTGATCCACACTCAGACGTCTCGATCCGTCACCGGCCCTCCAGGGATCACGGGCTGAGCGGCCCCATGGCACCACATGTGCCGGGGCACCTGAGCACATGGGCACGCTCCCGGAGGGGCCGAGGACCCCGTCCCCCGGTCGGGGAGCAGACAGGCTCCCTGAAAGGAGCCACATGGACCTCGCTGCGCACACCATCGGTCTCGACGAGACGCCTCCTGCGCCCCAGGCGAACGCGGTGCGTCAAGCCGAGCGCCGGCTCTCCGTCTACATCAACCCCGTCCAGCGCCGGTGGCTCCGCGGTGTCGAGGCGGATGCTCTCCAGGATGGTGTCCGTCTCTCCACCAGCGCCATCGTCCGTCTGGCGATCGATGAGCTGCGCATCCGCGGCGTCAGCGGGCAGGACCTGGTGGCGCGGCTCACCGCCGTCGATGATCCGGGGAGCCCCGAGGCACGGTAGGCGACCCCTCCCGACCCTGACGTCCGCCGAGCCGGCTACTCCGCGGTGCAGGCCTCGAGGTAGAAGCCGGCGATGAGGGCGTGGCCGCCGTCGGTGGGATGGATGTCGCCGCTGCGCACCCAGGTGAGCTCGGCGCACCGGCCCCGGAAGCGGCCGCTCACCTCGACGAGGCGGAGGCCGCGGGCGGCGGCGGCGTTGCGGATGACCCGGTTGAAGCCGCCGCGGGTCGACCGGCGCGGGGCCATGCTGTGCGCCTCGGCGCCGTGGTTGCCGCCCTCGACGGCATCGGCCTCGAAGGGGTTGTACACGGTCTGGATGCAGCCCACCTCGAGCAGCGACGAGCCGGTGGCGCGGAGCGCGGCCTCGACGCGGGACAGGATCGAGGAGAGGTTGGCCTCGAACTGGCGCAGCGCCTCGTCGTCGCCGAGCAGCGCCGCCTCCATGATGTCGTTGCCGCCGATGCAGAGCGCCAGCGGGCCAACCCGGCCGCCGCTGTGCGCCACCGCGGCGATGAGCTGCTCGGCACGCTCGAGCTGGCCGCTGGGGAGGAGCATCGATGCGCTCGACTCGCCGGGGATGGCGAGGTTGACCAGCGCAAGGGCGGGGGCGTGGGCCCGGAGCGCCTCGCCGAGCACGCTCATGCAGCCGGAGCTGACGTGGGAGGCCCCGATCCCCGCGGCGATGCTGTCGCCCAGCGCGAGCAGGACGGTGCCGACCGGCACCGGCGTTCCGGCTGCCCCGAACACCGCGGCAGGCGTCGGCTGATCGGTCACGTCCGCGGAGTATAGCGGCCCGCTCTCTATACTCCCGACCCCTGATGACCGTGCCTTCCCGACCGCTGCTGGGCCTCGGCCTCGCGCTCGCCTGCGCCGCCGGTGCCGCCTGCGGCAGCGGTCAGAGCACCGGCGGGGTCGACGCCAGGGCCCTGCTCCGCCAGGGGAAGGCGGCGGTGGACGGCGCCGGGGCGCTCCACTTCACCCTCACCGCGAAGGACGTCCCCACCGCCGCGTCGGGCACGTTCGTCACCGCGGGGGAGGGCGACGCCCAGCGGCCCAACGCGGTGCAGGGCAGCCTGCAGGTGATCTTCAACGGGCTGCCGCTGCGCCTCGGCGTGGTCTCGTCGGGCGGCACCTTCTACGTCAAGCTGCCCTTCAGCACCACCTACGAGGCCACCGACCCCACCAAGTACGGCTTCGGCGACCCGGGGAGGCTGCTCGACCCGCGGGCCGGGCTCAGCTCGCTGCTGACCGACGCGAAGGACGCGAGCACCGACGGCCGAGACCGCCTCAACGGCGAGCAGCTCGACGAGGTGACGGTCACCCTGCCGGGGAAGCCGGTGGCCGACCTGCTCACCAGCGCCGACGCCTCCAAGGACGTGCAGGGCCGCATCGGCATGGTGCCGGGGAGCCACCAGGTGCGCCGGGTGGTGCTCACCGGCCCCTTCTTCGACGCCCACCAGTCGAGCACCTACACGCTGATACTGGACAGGTATGGCGAGACCGTCCAGATCACCCCTCCTGCCCACTGAGGCGCTGACGGAGGGCCCGGCGGCGCCGGCGGCCGGGGCGGACGCCACCCGCGGCGGGGTGCGGCGGCTGGCGGTGGCGAGCGCCGCGGTGCTGCTCGCCGCCGCCGACACCTACGTGGTGGTGCTCGCCCTGCCCAGCATCATGCGCGACGTCGGGCTCAGCCTCGACCAGCTCCAGCAGGCGGCGCCCATCGTCAGCGGCTTCCTCTGCGGCTACGTCGTGGTGCTGCCACTGCTGGGGCGGCTCTCCGACCTCTACGGCCGGCGGCCGGTGCTGCTCGGCTGCCTCGCCGTCTTCGCGCTGGGCTCGGCGGTCACCGCCAGCGCTCACACCCTCGGGGCGGTGGTGGCGGGCCGGACCCTGCAGGGGCTGGGCGGTGGCGGGCTGGTGCCGGTCACCCTGGCGCTGGTGGCCGACACCTGGCCGCCACAGCGCCGCGGCGTGCCCCTCGGCGTGGTCGGCGCCGTCCAGGAGCTGGGCAGCGTGATCGGCCCGCTCTACGGCGCCGCGATCGTGGCGGTGAGCAGCTGGCGGACCATCTTCTGGGTGAACCTGCCGGTGGCGATGGTGCTGGCCGCCGGGTTCCGGCCGGCCGCCGGCGAGGCGGCCCGGCGGAGGGCGGGGAGGACGGGCCGCGCCGACCTCGCCGGCGGCGTGCTGCTCGCCGCCGCGGCCGCCGCCGCCCTGCTCGCCCTGCTCCAGCCCGACGCGCTGGCCACCAGCGACAGCTTCGGACAGCTCTACTCGCCGCTGCTCGGCAGCAGCGCGCTGACCACCCCGCTGGCCCTCGCCGCCGCCGGGCTGCTCGCCGCCTTCGCGGCCTGGGAGCTCGCCGCCCCGTGGGGGGTGCGGCCGCTGCTGCCGCTGCGCCGCACCCCGGCGATGCTGCGGGCCGCCGACTGGCCCGGGGCCCTGCTGCTCGGCGCGGTGCTCGGCTGCGTCATCGTCGCCTTCGCCGGCGCCGATCCCAGCCGCCAGGTGGTGGGCGACGGCGCTCCCGCGCTCCTCGCCGCCGCCGCCGCCGCCGGGGTGCTCTTCCTCCTGCTCGAGCGGCGCCGCGACGACCCGCTGGTGCCCTTCGCCGCGCTCCGCCGCCCCGCCGCCTACGGCGCCCTGCTGGTGAACCTGTGCGCCGGCGCGGCGCTGATGGCGGCGCTGGTCGACGTGCCCCTCTTCGCCCGGGCGACCCGCTTCCCCGACTCGCAGGTGCAGGCGGC
>JAQBPH010000024.1:0-11329 GCA_028287625.1 Chloroflexota bacterium
CCGGACCCCGCGGGCGCGCCGCGAGGAGCGCGCCGTCGAGGACCGGGCGCTGGCGACGCTCCGCCGGCTGGGGCTGGAGCAGTACGCCGACGTGTACGCGCGCAACCTCCCCTACGGCCTGCAGCGCCGTCTCGAGATCGCCCGCGCCCTCGCCAGCGGGCCCAGCCTGCTGCTCCTCGACGAGCCCGCCGCCGGGCTCAACCCGCAGGAGAAGGTCGAGCTGATGGGGGTGATCTCGCGGCTGCGCGACGACGGCCTGACCATCTTCCTCATCGAGCACGACATGCGCGTGGTGATGGAGGTCAGCGACCGCATCGTCGTCCTCGACCACGGCGACCGCATCGCCGAGGGGATTCCCGCCGAGGTGCGCAACGACCCGCGCGTGATCGAGGCCTACCTGGGCAGCGGTGCCGCCGAGAGGATGCGCACCACCGCATGACCCAGACCGCCACCACCCCGGAGCCGCCCGCCCCCGAGGCGCCACCCGCCCGGCCACTGCTGGAGCTGCGCGACGTCGACGTCCTCTACGGCCGGGTGCAGGCGCTGCGCGGGGTCTCGCTCCACGTCCAGAGCGGCGAGGTGGTGGCGCTGATCGGCAGCAACGGCGCCGGCAAGACCACCACGCTGCGGGCGATCAGCGGCCTGGTCCGTCCCGCGCGAGGCGAGGTGCTGCTCGAGGGCCGGCCCATCCACGCCCTGGGAGCCGAGGTCATCGCCCGCCGTGGGGTGGCCCACGCCCCCGAGGGTCGCCGGCTCTTCAGCCGGATGACAGTGCGCGAGAACCTGGAGATGGGGGCGTTCTCGCGCCGCGACGGCTCCGAGCTGCGCGTCGACTACGACCGCGTGTACGAGCTCTTCCCCCGGCTGCGCGAGCGCAATACGCAGCTCGCCGGCAGCCTCAGCGGCGGCGAGCAGCAGATGGTGGCGATCGGCCGCGCGCTGATGGCGCGGCCCCGGGTGCTGCTCCTCGACGAGCCCTCGCTGGGACTGGCGCCCATCCTCGTCGACGCCATCTTCGAGGTCATCCGCGAGATCAACGCCACCGGCACCACCATCCTGCTCATCGAGCAGAACGCCCTGCTCGCCCTCGATGTCGCCCGCCGCGCCTACGTGCTCGAGACCGGCAGCATCGCGCTGAGCGGCAGCGCCGCGGAGCTGCGGCAGTCCGAGGCGGTGCAGCGAGCCTACCTGGGGATGTGACCGGGGGCCGGGATCCCGGCGGCGGCCCGCGGCCACCGATGCGGGCGGCGGCGGCGGCCGGGGTGGACGGCCATCCCCGGCTGCACGCCCTGCCCCCGGCCCCCGCCTGGGTGCTGCTGGAGGCGGAGGACGGCGAGCAGGACACCGTCCTGGCATCGCTGCTCCCGCGCCTGCTCGAGCGCCTCGACCCGGCGGCGACGGCCTGGGTCGCACGCATCGCCGGCCCGGCCGACCAGGTGCGCTACCTCCTCGACCTCGCCGCTGCCGAGGGGGTTCCCGTGGCCGGCGGCGGGCGGGCGGGCCTCGCCGAGCTGCACCTCCCTGCCGGCCACCCCCTTGCGACCATCCTGCTCGGTGAGCGCAGCGCCGGCCGCTGCATGGTCCTGCTGCTCGTCCGGAGCGCCGCACCCGCCGGCGGGGCTCCCACCGCCGCGGTGATGGGATGGTGCGGGGGCCGCTGGGGGCTGGCCGCCGCGGCCGCCGGGATCGAGCCGGTGCTCACCGCCGCGGCCGCGGTGGGGGCGGCGATCGAGCGCGATGCCCGCCCCGTCCCCGGTGCCGGTGGACGGGTGCGGCGGCGAGCCCTTCCCGCCGCCGTCGTGGCCGTGGGGCTCCTCCTGGGCCTCACCGTTCTGGCCGCGGCGTGGCGGCGTCCGGTGGGCCCACCGCCGCCGCCTCCGCCGATGAGCGGCCCGGCGCCGGAGGCCCGGCAGCGGGCCGCGGCCGCCTTCGACCCGGGGCGCGGCGAGCTGGTCCTCTTCGGCGGCAGCGCCGACCGCACCCCCGGCCTCGACCTCGGCGACACCTGGACCTGGACACCGCCGCGCTGGCGGTTGCGACGGCCGGCGGCGGCGCCGTCGCCGCGGTTCGGCTCGGTCATGGCCGGCGACCCGGCGAGGAGGACGGTGGTGCTCTTCGGCGGTCAGCGGCGAACCCCCGCGAGCGAGACGCTCGACGACACCTGGACCTGGGACGGCGCCACCTGGACCCGGCACGAGCCGCCCGCGGCCCCGTCCCCCGGCGGGCTCCCTCGCGGCCTCGAGTTCGACGTCCACACCGCGACCTCGGTCCTGGTGGTCGAGCGCGACACCCCGGGGGCGGGGACCGGCTTCGAGACCTGGACCTGGGACGGCTCCTCCTGGGCGTCCCACCCCGGCGCCGCGACGCCGCCGCTGCGCTGGATCGCCACCGCCCCGGACGGGGGCGTGCTGGGCGTCGGCGACCCCGACCCGGAGAACCGCGGCAGCACCTGGAGCTGGGACGGCAGCGGCTGGCAGCGCCTCGCCCCGCCGGCCGAGGTGAGGGTCGAGCCGCTCAGCGCACTGCTGGCCTACGACCCGGGCACGAATCGCACCCTGCTCGTGGAGA
Source organism: Chloroflexota bacterium (assembly GCA_028287625.1). GTDB lineage: Bacteria > Chloroflexota > Dormibacteria > Aeolococcales > Aeolococcaceae > CF-96. The sequence continues at coordinate 2,569 of JAQBPH010000024.1, forward strand.
GCGAGTTCCTCGACATCGACGGACGGCCGGCGGGCGGGACGTGGTCGTGGGACGGCCGGTCCTGGACCGAGCACCACTCCGCGCCCCCGGTGGTGGCGCCCTTCGGCATCACCGCACCGCTCGCCTCCCGGGAGGGGCGGCTGGTGCTGGTGGGAGGATCGCTGGGCGGGGGCGCCTACCGGGACGCCTGGGAGTGGGACGGCTCCGCCTGGCGGCGGAGCTGAGCTACATCGTCCGCAGGTGCAGGTACCGCTTGACGTCCGGCAGCACCATGGCGGCGCCGAGCCCGGCGGTCAGCAGACCGACGGCCACGAGCAGCTTGACGAACATGAAAGATCCTCCATGATTCCCAGCGGGGATTCCCAGCGGGGCGAAAGTGTACAGCTTGGCTGTCAGCCTACCCGTACGGACCGGTTCCGGTCAGGCGGCCATGGCCTTGGCGTACTCCTCGCGGAAGCGTCCGCGGGCGCGGAACAGCAGGGTCTCGATCGCCGAGCAGGAGACGCCCAGGCGGTCGGCGATGGAGCGGTAGTCGAGGCCCTCGATCTCGCGGAGCACCAGCACCTGCCGGTGCCGCGGGTTGAGACGGTCGAGAACCGAGACGACGAAGCGCGCGTCCTCGCGCTGCTCGACGTGCTGCTCGGTGTCGATCACCGAGGCGGTGCCGGCGGCGGGCTTCACGTGGACCATGTCGTCGATCGACAGCGCTGGCTGGCGGCGCAGGGCGCGGATGTGGTCGATGGCGAGGTTGGTGCCGATGCGCAGCACCCATGCGCGGAACTTGAGGTCGCCGTCGGTGCCGATGCGCTGGGCGGCGCGAAGGAAGGTCTCCTGGGCCAGCTCCTCGGCGACCGCCTCGTTGCCACACAGCCGGGTCAGGCGGCGCACCACCAGCGGGCGGTGGCGGCGGTAGAGCTCCTCGAAGGCCCAGACGCCGCCGAGCCGGAAGGCGTCGACCAGGACCTGGTCGTCGAGTTCAACGAGGGTGTCGGAGACCACTCTGGCGCATTCCTTCTCTTCGGGGGGACCGCAAGAATCGTGCGTCCCACCCCGTGAAGGCCCCGCCGCCTCCCGGTAAAGAGTTGTTTGGAGCGCGTCGCGAGACGTCCCCGGCCACGAGCGCCAGGCCCGGCTATCGCCCGGCGGCGGCCACCCCGAAGACCAGCCCGGCGAGGACGATGAAGGCGCCGTACTCGAGCAGCGGCGCCCTCCCCAGCCGCCCCGCCAAGGCGCCGCCGAGCAGGCCGCGCAACCCGTACCAGAGCAGCAGCAGGGAGACCGCGGTGGCGGCCTGGCCGAAGAGGCCCCCGGCGACGGCGGCCGTGACCGCGGTGATCACACCCACCGCCAGCGCGGCCAGGGCGGTGCGCCCCCAGGGCACGCCCTCGGCCCGCACCGCGTCGTAGGCGGTCGCGGTGGTCCCCAGCAGCACCACGATCCCGCGCACCCACCAGGAGGGCCCCGGGCTGGCGCCGGCGAGCACCGCGGGCACGCACACCAGCACCGTGGCGATCTCGCGCAGCTGGCGCCCCGCCGGGGTCTCCAGACCGGCGGCGCGCATCGCGGCGAGATGCGGCGCGCCCGCGATCACCGCGGTGCCGATGAGCACCGCCAGGGCGTTGGTGCGTGCGTCACCGCTCCCCGCCAGCGAGACCGCGAGCGAGATCACCGCGGCCACCGGGAGGATGAAGGTGTCGGCCCCGGGGCGGGTCGCCTCGGGGCAGAGCACGAGGTCGTAGTGGATGATCGCCAGCGCGGTGAGCACCACCAGGGCGAGGTCGAGGCCGAGGCTGATCACCCAGCCGGTGGTCTGGGGCCGGACCAGCACCGCGGTGAGCGCCACAGCCGCGCCCACGGCGCCGTGGAAGAGCGGCGCCGGCACCCGCGCGATGGTGACCGCGCGGATCTCCCGGACGATGCCCAGCGCCCGCCGCGCCTCCTCGGCGTAGAAGGCGTGGCCGGTGCGGCGCGGCGATGGGGGCGGCTCGGCGGCGGCGGGCTCGACCTCGACGGTGACGGCGCCGGGATCGGTGACCTCCACCGGGGCGCCCGGCGCCGGTCCCCTGAGCTCCACGGATGCCCGTGCGAAGGCGCTCGGACGGGGCAGCGGGCTCACGCCTCGCTGGTGCCCGCCCGGCCGTAGTCGTCCGAGAGCCGCACCACGTCGTCGATCTCGGGCGAGGAGACCTCGACCAGGTCGACGTCGGTGACGGCCACGAAGCGGTGACGGCGCCCGGGACGGACTCGCGCGCTCATCCCCTCGCCCATGCGATGGGTCACCAGCTCGCCCTCGCCGTCCTCGAGGACGAGGTCGAGCTCACCGCGGAGGACGAGGATCGCCTCGTCCTTCTGCACGTGGTACTGCAGGCTCAGCTTCCGCCCGGCGTCGACGTGGATCACCTTGCCGAGGTAGCGGTCGGTGATCGCCCAGCGCAGCTCGTAGCCCCAGGGCTTGTCGACCCGGCTGCTGCCGGAGGCGCTCACCGGGCCCGGCGCCGCCTGCTCGGTCAATGCGCCACCGCCTCGGCGGGCACCGGGATGCCGAGGAAGCGCTCGAGCGCCGCCAGCAGCTGCTGCACCCGCTCGGCGGTGGGCGCCTCGCTGTAGACGCGGATGAGCGGCTCGGTGCCGCTGAAGCGGACCAGCGCCCAGGAGCCGTCGGCCAGGTAGTACTTGAAGCCGTCGTCGGAGCGGCTGCGCACCACCGCCTCGCCCGCCAGCTCGGTGGGCGGGTTCTCGCCCACCCGGCGGTACATCTCCTGCTTGCGATCCTGGTAGCCGTCGCGCTCCATGGCGATGTCGTGGCGGGCGTAGGCGTGAGGCCCCACCAGCTCCTCGAGGTGGGCGAGGATCCGCGAGAGCGGCATGCCGTAGTCGACGATCGCCATCGCCACCATCAGCCCGGCGAGGATGCCGTCGCGCTCGGGCAGGTGCCCGCGGAAGCCGAAGCCCCCCGACTCCTCGCCGCCGATGAGCGCGTCGGTCTCGGTCATCTTCGGGCCGATGTACTTGAAGCCGACCTGCAGCTCGTGGACGGGCACGCCGAAGAGCTCGCCGAGCCGGTCGACCATGCCGGTGGTGGTCAGCGAGCGCACCAGGTCACCGCGCATGCCCCGCTTCTCGAGCAGGTACATGCTCAGCAGGCCCATCACCTGGAGCTGGTTCACGAAGACCCCGCGCTCGTCGATGATGCCGACCCGGTCGGCGTCGCCGTCGTTGGCGATCCCGAGGTCGTAGCCGCCGCCGCGCATCCGGGCCATCGCCTCCGGCATCCACTGCTCGATGGGCTCGGGATGCATGCCCCCGAAGCCCGGGTTGCGCTCGGCGTGGAGCTCGTCGACGCGGGTGGTGCCGCCGGCGAGCAGCCGGGCGACGTAGCCGGCGCCGGCGCCGTACATGGCCTCGTGGAGGATGGTCAGGTCGGCGTCGCGCAGCCGCGCCAGGTCGATCATGCGGCCGATCTGCGCGGTGTACTCGGGCAGCGGGTCGACGTACTGCACCGTGCCCGCCGCCAGCGCCTCGGCGAAGGGCATGGCGGTCACCCCCTCGGCCTGCGCCCGGGCACTGAGCCGCTCGAGGTCGACGACCACCTCGGGTGAGGCAGAGCCGCCGTAGTCGGGCTTGTACTTGAGGCCGTTGAACTCCGGCGGGTTGTGGCTCGCGGTGACCACCACGCCGCCGGCGGCGCCGCGGCCGACCACCGTCCAGGAGGAGACCTGGGTGGGGGCGGGACCGTCGAGGAGCAGCACCGACCGGCCGTTGCCGGCGAGCACCCGCGCCACCTCCCGGGCGAAGAGCTCGGCGCAGTAGCGGGTGTCGTGACCCACCACCACCGGGCGGGGGTCGCCGCCCAGGTACCAGGCGACCGCCTGTGCCACGGCCCGGACGTTCTCGTAGGTGAAGTCGTCCGCGACCACGGCGCGCCAGCCGTCGGTACCGAAACGGATGGGCGTCACGGTCACGGGCGGCATTGTACCCGTGGCCCTCCTCCGCCACCTGCCCGGCGCCGCCGAGGCGACCGCGGGGCGAGCACCGTGCGTGTGCATACTCGCCGGGTGCGAACCTGGCGTCGTCTGCTCGCGCCGCTCGCCGGGGGCCTGCTGCTCGCCGCCTGCGGCGACCCCCCGGTGGTCGACCAGGCCACCACCCGACCCCCCCTGGCCGCGCCCAACGTGGCGGTGACCCAGACCGGCGACACCGACGTCGCCGTCCCTCCCGGCGGGGTGGGCTTCCGCCTCGACGCCGCCCGGCTGCTGGTCGTCGACGTCCGGCTCCGCTCCACCGCCCCCACCCCGCGGATGGTGGTGGTGCGGGCCAGCGTCCACGACTCCGCGGGGCGGCTGGTCGGCGACGCCGCCGGGGCCGCCATCAGCGTCCCTCCCGGCGCCGAGACCACGGTGGAGCTGAGCGGCCCCACCCCGGCCGCGACCATCGCCGCGGTCACCGTCGAGGTGCACACCGTCGCGGCGCCGTCCTCGGTGGCGAGCCCGAGCCCGTGAACCCCGTGCTCGCGGGGGTCGACGTCGGCGGCACCAAGATCCAGGTGGTGGTCACCACCCTCGAACTCGAGGTGCTGGGGCAGAGCCGCTGCATCACCCCGCCCACCGGTGGCCCCCCCGCCGTGGTCGAGGCCCTCTGCACCCTGCTCGACCAGGCCCGGCGGATCGCCGGCGTGGAGGGGCTCGCCGCGCTCGGGGTGGGGGCGCCGGGCACCATCGACAAGGCGACCGGGGTGGTGGCGCGCAGCCCCAACCTCGCCGGCTGGATCGACCCGTACCCGCTCGGCGCCGAGCTGGAGCGGCGCACCGGGGCGCGGGTGAGCGTCGACAACGACGTCCACGCCGGCATGCTCGGCGAGCTCCGGCTGGGCGCGGCGCGCGGGCTCACCGACGTGCTCGGGGTCTGGTTCGGCACCGGGGTGGGGGGGGCGCTGGTGCTCGGCGGCGAGCTGCGGAGCGGCCCCCACGGCGCCAGCGGCGAGGTCGGCCACGTCTGCGTGCGCCCGGGTGGGCGCCGCTGCGGCTGCGGGCGGCGCGGCTGCCTCGAGGCCTATGCGGGGCGGGCCTCGATGGAGCGCCGCGCCCGCAAGCTGGTGGCCGAGGGACGGCGCACCGAGCTCTTCCGGATCATGGAGCGGCGCGGCGTCGACCACCTCAACTCGGGCGTGTTCGCGCGGGCCCTCGCCGCCGGCGACGACCTCGCCCAGGACCTCGTCGACGACGCCATCGCCGCCGCCGGGGCGGGGATCGCGTCGGTGGTGAACGCCGTCGACGTCGAGGCGGTGGTGATCGGCGGCGGCCTGGGCAGCCGGCTCGGCGAACCCTTCGTCTCCCGCATCGCAGCGGCGATGCAGCCCCACCTCTTCGTCACCGGGGCGGTCAGCGTCCGCGCCGCGGGCCTCGGCGACCTCGCCGGCGCCCTCGGTGCGGCCGCCGCCGCAGGCGCCCTGGTGACACGGGAACCGCCCCCTGGCTAGAGAAGCTCGGTCCGGCCCTCGCCGCGGAGGAGGTCGACGACCTCCCGCACCGCCTGGGCCTGCTGCGACGGCACCACCAGCACCGCGTCACCGGTGTCGATGACGACCAGGTCGTCGACCCCGACCAGCGCCACGGTGCGGCCGCCCCGCGACTCGACCAGGCACCCGCGGCAGCCGACCGCCACCGCGTCGCCGGCGACCACGTTCCCCGCCACATCCCCCTCGCCCGCCAGCCTGCGCGCGTCGAGCAGGTCGCGCCAGGAGCCCAGGTCGGACCAGGGGAAGGCGGCGGCGACGACGCTGAGCCGGGCCCCCCGCTCCAGCACCAGGGGCTCGACGGCGGCCGCCGGGATGGCACGGTAGCGCTTGGCGGCCGCCGCCTCGCGCCCCGCGGCGCGCAGCTCCGCCACCTCCGCCAGGGCCTCGTCGACCTCGGGCGCGGCGCGGCGCAGCTCGCGCTGGAAGGCGGCCGCCGACCAGGCGAAGAGTCCCAGGTTCCAGAGGTGCCGGCCGCCGGCGATGAACGCCTCGGCGCTGGCGAGCGACGGCTTCTCGGCGAAGCCGGCCGCGACGCTGGCGGGGAGCGTGGGGACGGAGCCGAGCCCCGGCGGCGCGGGGGACACCGGCGGCCGCCAGCTCGACGCGGGGTGGGTGTCGCCGACCTCCACGTAGCCGAAGCCGGTGGCGGCGAACTGGGGCACCAGGCCGACGGTGGCGAGGCCGTCGGTGGCCGCCGCCCACCCCACCGCCTCCCAGACCGCCTCGCGGTAGGCGGCGTCGTCGCCGACGTGGTGGTCGGCGTGGACCGAGGCGATGACCGCCTCCGGGTCGGCCGCCGCGACCTCGCGCACGGCGAGGCCGAGCGCGGGCCCGGTGCCCCGGGGGGCCGGCTCGGCGACCAGTGAGCCCCGGTCGAGGCCGGTCCCCTCCAGGGCCGCCAGGCAGGCGTCCGCCTGGTCGGCGATGGTGACCACGTGCAGCTCGGCGCCGAGCGGCAGCAGCCGCTCGACGGTGGCGCGCAGCAGCGTGGTGCCGCCCGGGCCGAGGGGCAGCAGGTGCTTGGGCAGCGCCCCCCGGCTCAGCGGCCACAGCCGGGACCCGCTCCCCCCGGCGAGGACGAGGACATGCAGGGCCAACTCAGACCGCCGCCAGGAGGCCGGTCACCAACGGCTCGGTGCCGGCCGCCTCGGCCAGGTCGGCGGCGTGGTCGGTCCGCTCCCAGGGCAGGTCGAGGTCGCTGCGGCCGAAGTGGCCGTAGGCGGCGACCTGCCGGTAGATGGGGCGGCGGAGCTGGAGCTCGCTGATGATGCCGATGGGCGAGAGGTCGAAGTGCTCGTCGACGAGCGCGGCGATCTGGTCGACCGGCACCCGCTCGGTGCCGAAGGTCTCGATGCGCACCGAGACCGGCTTCACCACGCCGATGGCATAGGCCACCTGGATCTCGCACTTGGCGGCGAGGCCGGCGGCGACCACGTTCTTGGCGACGTGGCGGGCGCCGTAGGCGGCGCTGCGGTCGACCTTTGTGGGGTCCTTGCCGCTGAAGGCGCCGCCGCCGTGGCGGGCATAGCCCCCGTAGGTGTCCACGATGATCTTGCGGCCGGTCAGCCCCGCGTCGCCCTGCGGGCCACCGACCACGAAGCGACCGGTGGGATTGACGTAGCGCTTGGTGTCGCCGTCCAGCCAGGCCGCGGGGATGACCTTCGTCACCACGTGCTCCTGGATGTCGGCGAACACCTGCTCGTTGGTGACGTCCTCGGAGTGCTGCGCGCTCACCAGCACGGTGTCGACGCGGCGCGGCCGGCCGGCGTCGTCGTACTGGACGGTGACCTGGGTCTTGCCGTCGGGACGCGCCCAGCGCAGCGTCCCCGAGCGGCGCACCTCGCTGAGCCGGCGGGCCAGCTGGTGGGCGAGCTGGATGGGCGCGGGCATCAGCTCGGGGGTCTCGTCGCAGGCGAAGCCGAACATCATCCCCTGGTCGCCGGCACCGCCCACGTTCACCCCCTGGGCGATGTCCGGGGACTGCTCGTCGATGCAGACCAGCACCCCGCAGGTCTCGTAGTCGAAGCCGTACTTGGCCCGGGTGTAGCCGACCTCCCGGATGGTCTGGCGCACCACCCGGGCGATGTCGACGTAGCAGTCGGTGGTGATCTCGCCGAAGACCAGGGCGGTGCCGGTGGTCAGCGCCGTCTCGCAGGCGACGCGCCCGAGTGGGTCCTTGGAGAGGACGGCGTCGAGGACGGCGTCGGAGATCTGGTCGGCGATCTTGTCCGGATGCCCCTCTGTGACCGACTCCGAGGTGAAGAGGTTGCGTCGCGGTGTGCGCATGCAGGTGTCTCCCATCCCCCACCGGCGGCCACCGCGACGCCCGGTGCGCCGATCGGCCCGCTCCTGTCCAGGGTCGTGACCGATGCTAGCAGCCGCCCGCGGCAGGGTGTATTGTCTTTGTGTCTCAAACCCCTGGCGCCCCCTACGCGCCGGATGGAGGATCTAGGCGCGTGTCGGTCGACCAAACCCTTCGCTGCCGCGAGTGCGGCATGGATTTCATCTGGACAGCCGGTGAGCAGGAGTTCTTCGCCTCTCGCGGGCTGGTCAACGCTCCCTCGCGGTGCCCCTCGTGCCGCGCCGCCCGCAAGGCCGCGGGCACGAACGGGGGCGGTGCTGGCGGTGGCTTCGGCGGCGGCCCACGTGGCGACCGCGCCCCGCGGGAGATGCACGAGGTGACCTGCGCGTCCTGTGGCGGCGTGGCCCGGGTGCCCTTCGTCCCGCGCGGCGACCGCCCCGTGTACTGCAGTGAGTGCTTCCGGGCCGGAGTTCGATGAGCGGGGATCTCCCCGCGTCCTCCCTTCCCATCGGAACCAGGGTCAGCTTCCCGTACGGCGGCAGCCGCCGTACGGGGGTGATCTCCGACGTGTCGCTGATGCCCGACCCCGGCGGCAGCGGGGCCACCACGCTCGCCTACCTCGTCGACGTGGGCGCGCGGAAGGTCTTCGTCCAGGGTGACGGCATCGCACCGGCGGGCGAGGGCCCGCTGGTCAACGACACCGAGGGCGGCCCTCCGCAGCGCCGCCGTGGCGGGGGCGCACGCCCCCGCCGCCGCCGCTAGCCGCAGGGCGAAGGCTGTCAGCGACGCAGGGGGAAGGCTGTCAGCGCAGCTGATGGCCTGGGGGAGTCCCCCTCCGTTCTGCGCGTCAGCGCAGAGAGCCTGAAGGAGCTGATGGCCTGGGGGAGTCCCCCTCCGTTCTGCGCGTCAGCGCATGAGAGCCTCAAGGAGCGGATGGCCTGGAA
>JAQBPH010000070.1:0-31070 GCA_028287625.1 Chloroflexota bacterium
TGCCGGAGGAGGAGGTCGCCCAGGCTCCTCGCCGCCCTCGGGGCCTCGTCGGGATGGCCGGAGGCGATGGCCTGCCGGAGGGCGGCGCGGGCTCCCTCCCGGTCACCCTGCTCGGCCAGGAGCAGCCCGAGGTTCCTCGCCGCCCTCGGGGCCTCGTCGGGATGGCCGGAGGCGATGGCCTGCTGGAAGGCGGCGCGGGCTCCCTCCACGTCACCCTGCTCGGCCAGGAGCAGTCCGAGGTTCCTCGCCGCCCGGGGGGCCTCGTCGGGATGGCCGGAGGCGATGGCCTGCTGGAAGGCGGCACGGGCGCCCTCGACGTCACCCTGCTCGGCCAGGAGCACACCCAGGTTCCTCGCCGCCTGCGGGGCCTGCTCGGCGGGAGCCTGAAGTGCTCCGATCAACGTGCTCGCGTCGAGCTCCGGAGCGGGTGGCTCCGTGGGTGTTCCTCCGAAGTACTCGTTGTACCAGCTCGGCGGGGCCTCCTCCAGCTCACGGTGCAGCGCATAGCTGTTCCATGCCGGAACGCCACAGCTCAGGATCGCCAGGTCACCGAGCACCGCATTGTGCGCGACCATGATCGCCGCATTGCCCGAGTGAGCGTGGGCTGCGAGGGCGAGGGCCATGGTCGGCCAGACCTCCACGTCGATCAGGCGACGCTCCGCCATGGTCCTCCAGTCCGAGTAACTGCTCCGTGTGATCCGGAAGCACCCCCCTCTCAGCCGCCTCACCATCTTCTCCATGTGAGCCCCGGTCTCTGCAGTTCCAGAGGTGCTCCAGAGCTGATGGAAGCGCTGTTGGAGCTCGGACACGAGCTTGGCCCAGACATCGTCCGCCACGAGGATCGGGATGTTGACCTCGGGATCGTCGAGTATCTTTGATTCCTTGCGCATGAGCTCCGCTGCAAGGGCCATCACGGTGACGGCAAGACATGCGGGCATACGCTGTCCGGTTGGGAGCGCGGGCTCGTGGTGCATCGGTCTGTCCCCGCCCGTCACTGTCCGCGCCGCTGTCGTTCGCTGAAGTAGAAGCCGACCACCGCGCCGACGATGCCGATGACCGGCCCCAACAGCGCGGTGGACAGGTCCTTCACCGCCTGGACGTTGGCACGCTCGGTGAGAAGGCCGAGGTACGAGGCGATGATGATGAGCGGGATGGTGCTGGCGAAGAGGATTGCCAGGACGTTTCGTGTCCAGCCCTCCTCGGGCACCTGGCGTCCGGTGGGGAGGCTGAGGCCGGTCCCGCCCACGGTCTCCCTCTCGAGGTTCACGGGCTTCACGTCCATCAACGGCACACCCACCGGAACAGGATCGACGCCGCCCCACGACTCGTCGGTGAGGTTGATGAGTCTCTCGGTCATCCTGGTTCGAGGTGGGGCATGGGACCGAACGAGAGGCGGTGGCTCACGTGTTCGCACGCCACTCTTCGGCGCCTCGCCGCTGTCGCATACGCCGTCCCCTCAGCTCCACCTCGCTGAGCGCCGTCGCGAGATCCATTGCAGGCCAGGAGCGGAGGGCACTCGTGAGAGAGGCGATCAACAGCACTCTCTCCGAGGAGCGGGCGTCATACGGGTCGCCGTGAATGGGATAGACATCCTCCGGCAGCTGTTCGAGGACGAAGGCGACCTCGACCTCGACCGCCTCGTCCTCGGGCTCGACCTCATCCCCTGGGCTGCCCTGTCCGTGGGTGACCTCCACGCGCCTCACTCCAAACGCGCAAGCTCTGGGGCGCCGCGCGCAGCTGCGCAGAGTCTCGGGAACCCTTCCTCCAGATCGCCCTCCCACCCCACCGGCCGGCAGCTCCGAGCTGCCTGGCGACCTGTCACGTGGCTCCCCTCAACATGCCCCCCGGTATCGCGCCGCTGATCTCAGGGTAAGGAGAACACACCCGACCAACGAAGTAAACCCGAGGACGCACGGCTGCGCGCATTGCCGGAGGTGATTCTTTGACAGCGTGCGGGGATTCCGTCGACACGTTTAAGAAGTGGAACCGCAACCGGTGAGGGACGGAGGGACGCCGACAGGCGACCGCGCCGGCTCTGGCCCGCTGTCGTCGGCGCGCAACAGCCCGGGCGCGGCCCGGTGACGGCCGCCGGCGACGGGTCGCGGGACGGCGACACTGCACGCCACCCCCTGACGCCGGAACCCGGTGCGCGTCGCGCGACAGACACCCGTCGCCACGCCCCTGGATGCTGTCCCCATGCACCTCATCGACGGGACCCTGGTCCTCAGCGCCACCGACCTCACCGGCTTCCTTGCCTGCGAGCACCTCACCGAGCTCGACCGGGCGGTCGCCGAGGGACGGATCCCGGCGGCGGTCTGCGACGACGATCCCGAGCTCGAGCTGCTCCGCCGCCGCGGCGAGGCGCACGAGCTCGGCCACCTCGACTCCCTCCGCGCCGAGGGGAGGACGGTCGTGGAGATCCCCCGCGGGCGCTCCACGCTCGACGGTCTGCGCGAGTGGGAGGCGCTGACCGTGAGGGCGATGCGCGAGGGAGCCGGCGTCATCTTCCAGGCCGCCTTCTTCGACGGCCGCTGGCACGGGCGGGCCGACTTCCTGCTTCGCGTCGAGGAGCCGAGCGACCTCGGATCCTGGTCGTACGAGGTCGCCGACACGAAGCTCGCCCGGTCGCTGAAGGCGGCCGCCCTGCTGCAGACCGCGGAGTACTCGCTCCAGGTCGAGCGCATCCAGGGCCGGGCGCCGCGGCACCTGCACATCGTGCTCGGCGACGGCCGCACCGAGCGGTGCGCGGTCGCCGACGTCGTCGCCTACCACCGCGCCGCGCGCCGGCGCCTCGAGGAGGTGGTGGACGGGAGCCCCCGGTCGACGTATCCCGAGCGGGTCGAGCACTGCGGCGTCTGCCGCTGGGCCGAGGGCTGCGCGGAGCGCCGCCGCGGCGACGACCACCTCTCCCTGGTCGCCGGCATGCGGCGTGACCAGGTCCGCCGGCTCGAGGCCGCCGGCGTGCGCACCCTGGAGAGCCTCGCCGTCACCCTGCCGGTGGTGCCGCGGATGTCGGAGGACACAGTCCGCAACCTCCACGCCCAGGCCGCCCTGCAGCTGCGTCAGCGCGCCGACGGCGTGATGCGCTGCGAGCTGCGGCCGCCGGGAGACGTGCCCCACGGGCTCGCCACCCTTCCCGAGCCCTCGCCGGGTGACCTCTTCTTCGACATGGAGGGCGACCCGTGGGCCGCCGGCACCGGCCTCGAGTACCTGTTCGGCATCACCGAGGCCGTCGACGGCGAGCCCCGCTATCACCCCTTCTGGGGCCACGACCGGGACGGGGAGAGGAGGGCGTTCGAGCAGCTGGTCGACCTCGTCATCGAGCGGCTCGACCGGGACCCGTCGCTCCACGTCTACCACTACGCCGCATACGAGCTCAACGCGCTGCGGCGCCTCGCCAGCCAGCACGCCACCCGCGAGGACGAGGTCGACCGCCTGCTCCGCGGCGGTGTCCTCGTCGACCTCTACCGGGTCGTCCGCCAGGGCGTGCGGGTGTCGGCGGAGTCGTACGGGCTGAAGAGCCTGGAGCCGCTGTTCATGCCCAGGCGGGAGGGCGCCATCACCGACGGCGGCTCGAGCATCGTCGAGTACGAGCGCTGGCTGGAGAACCGGGATCCGGCCATCCTCGACGCCATCGCCGAGTACAACGCGGCCGACTGCGAGTCCACCTGGCGGCTTCGCGGCTGGCTCGAGGAGCGCCGCGCCGAGCTCGAGGCGGGGACGGGTGCGCGGCTGCCGCGGCCCGAGCCCGGCGACGGGGCCCCCTCGGAGGAGGTCGCCCGCGACAGCGAGGAGGTGAGGGAGCTCGCCGGCCGCCTGCTCGCCCATGCCTCCGGCGGTCCGGGGGAGGAGGCCGCGACCCGCCTGCTCGCCGGCCTCCTCGACTGGCACCGCCGCGAGGACCGGCCGGCCTGGTGGGCGTACTACGAGCGGCTGGCCATGACCGAGGACCAGCTCTGGGAGGACCCCGAGAGCATCGCCGGGCTGACCTTCGACGGCGTCGCGGGCACGGTCAGGAGCTCGGAGCTCCACCGGTACCGCTTCGATCCCGCCCAGGAGCTCACCATCCGGGTGGGGGACAGGCCGGTCGATCCCGCGACGGGGAGGTCTCCCGGCGACGTCGTGGAGCTCGACGGCGAGCACGGCGTGCTCATCCTCCGGCGCGGGCCGCGGTCGCGCGAGCAGCCCCACCCTCGGGCGCTCGTCAGCGGTGGTCCCATCGGCACCACGCCGCTGCGCCGTGCCCTGCGCCGCACCGGCGAGTGGGTCGCACACCACGGCATCGACGCGCCCGGGCCCCACCGTGCCATCCGCGACCTGCTGCTGCGCCGCCGGCCGCGGGTCGCCGGGCACCGCGACGGAGACCCGCTCCGCCGTCCCGGTGAGACCCCGGTCGATGCCGGGCGGCGCCTCGCGCTCCACCTCGACGCGGGCTGCCTCGCCGTCCAGGGACCGCCGGGGTCGGGGAAGACGTACACCGCCGCGCGCATGATCCTCGACCTCCTCGGTCAGGGCCGCAGCGTGGGCGTCACCGCGATGAGCCACCGCGCCATCGGCAACCTCCTCGACGAGGTCTGCCGCCACGCCGCCGAGAGCGGGGTCGAGATCACCGCCGTGCAGAAGGCGGACGAGCACCAGCGCTGCGCCAGCGACATGGTGCGCTGTGTCAGCAGCGTCGCCGACGTGGTCGCAGCGCTCGCCGCCGGCCCCGCCGTCGTCGCCGGGACCGCGTGGCTCTTCTGCGACGAGCGGATGGAGGGCGCCGTCGACACCCTGGTGGTCGACGAGGCGGGACAGGTGTCGCTCGCCAACGTCGTCGCCACCGCGGGCGCGGCGCGGAACCTCGTCCTCTGCGGCGATCCGCAGCAGCTCCGGCAGCCCATCCGGGGCACCCATCCGGAGGGCGCCGACCGCTCCGCGCTCGAGCACCTGCTCGGCGGCGAGCGCACCGTCGCGGACGGCGGCGGGCTCTTCCTCGACATCACATGGCGGATGCATCCCGCGGTCTGCGCGTTCGTCTCCGAGGCCTTCTACGACGGCCGGTTGAGCGGGCGCGCGGAGTGCGCCCGCCAGGCGGTCGGCGCTCCGCCGCCGTTCGGCGGCGCCGGGGTGCGGTATGTCCCCGTGGTCCACGAGGGCAACCGGGTCACCTCGCCGGAGGAGGTCGCCGCCGTCCGCGACGCGGTGGACCTGCTGCTGAGCTCCGGACGCTGGACCGACCGCGAGGGACGCGAGCGGCCCATCGCCGTCGACGACATCCTCGTGGTCGCGCCGTACAACGCGCACGTCAACCGCCTGCGGGACGTGCTCCCGGCCGGGGCGCGGGTGGGCACCGTCGACCGCTTCCAGGGCCAGGAGGCGCCCATCGTCGTCTACACGATGGCGACCTCGAGCGGGGACGACCAGCGCCGGTCGATGGACTTCCTCTACAGCCTGAACCGCCTCAACGTGGCCATCTCCCGCGCCCAGGGCATGGCGGTGCTGGTGTGCTCGCCCGCGCTGCTCGGCGTGCACTGCCGCAACGCGGATCAGCTGATCCTCGCCAACGCCCTCTGCCGGCTGGTGGAGATGGCGGGCGATGCTGAGGCGCTGCCGTCCTCGGGCGCCGGACGGCTTCCGGTGCCGGTTCCGGCATGACGGCCTCCCCGGCGATGGCACGGCTCCGGCTGCTTCGTCGGGGTGACTGAGCCGACCGCCGGGGGTGGACCCCATCGGGTCGAGCCGGTACCATGGGCCACCGCTCGGCGGCCCGGCAGGCGGCCCGGTCGCCCCACCTGGACGGGGAGCCCCGGACGTGAGGACCACCATCCCACACCCGAGCAGAGGCTCGAGGCGCACGGGCGCCTGGGCGCTCGGCATGGCGGTGATCGCCTCGGCGGTGCTGGCCGCGGTGTCCCCCGCCGCGACGCAACCCGGCTCCGGGCCGCGGGTGGCCGACCGGGGGTGCGTGGCCGGCGACGCGGGTGGCGCGGTCCGCTGCCAGGATGTCCTCAACAACAGCCTGAACGGCATCTCGATCCACATCCTGGGCCACTGACCCGGGCACGGCGCCCGGAGCGCGCGCGACACCACGCGGGCCCCTGCCGCTCGAGCGCTAGACGGCGTACTCCACGTCCATGAGCGCGACCCGCCGGCGGGCGGTCAGCGCACCGGCGCAGGAGGCGCGGTAGCTGCCCGAGGTGGGGGCCACGTCGCCGTAGTCACGCCCCACCGCCACGGTGATGTGGCGGGAGCCGACCGGAACACCGTGGGTGGGGTCGAGGGCGTGCGCCTCGGCTGCCGAGCCCTCGTCGACCGGAATCAGCACCTCCACCCAGGCGTGGGTGCCGCCCTCGCCGAGGAGGTGACCGGAGACGTACCGGGCGGGCAGGCCGCACATCCGGCACAGGGCGAGCATCACGTGGGCGAAGTCCTGGCAGACCCCGGCGCGCATCGCGAATGCCTCGGCGGCGCTGGTGGAGACGCCGGTGACGCCCTTCTCGTAGCGCATCACGGCGTGGACCGCGCGGTTCAGCTCGAGCGCGAGGTCGAGCCCGTGCAGCCGCAGGTCGCGGTGCGCGCGGGCGGCGTCGCGGAGCGCGGCGTCGGGCAGAGTCAGCGCCGAGGGACGCAGGTACCGCGGGTCGGCGAGAGCGGCCGCGGACACCCGGTGCGGAACGGCCGCGGCCGATCGCTCGACCACGCTCCACGCCTCGAATCGCACCGCGCTCTGCACCCGCGGGGCGCGCACCTCGACGACGGTGTTCCCGAAGCCATCCGAGTCGCTCGACACGGCGTGGGGCGAGGCGCACCCGACCTCCAGCCGGTGCGCCACCAGGCGCTGGTCGCCGTGCACCGCCGGGGGGATGAGCAGCAGCCGGTGCTCGAGGTCCGCGATGTGGCCCGGATAGTCGTAGTGGAACGCCTGGTGGACGAGGTAGGCCGTGCGGGTGACCCGCCGCCAGTCGACCGCGCCGGGGTCGATCAGCGGCAGCGCCGCAACCTCGGCCGAGTCGAGCGAGAGGCAGCCGGCGGCGTCCTCGGGGGTCACGGTGCCTCCTCCGCGGGCTCGGCCCAGACCGTCATCCGGGTCAGGGGCGCCGCGCCGTAGCTGGTGATCATGGGGGTGTCGATCGCATCCCGTCCCAGACCGATGAGCACCCGCCCGCATCGCCGCTGGTTGTTGCGGGGGTCGAAGGTCCACCACCGATCGCCCAGGAAGACCTCCAGCCAGGCGCAGAAGTCCATGGGCTCGTCGGGCGGCTCGACGTCGATGTCGGGCAGGTAGCCGAACGCGTAGCGGGCGGGGATGTTGATGCCGCGACAGAGGGTGATGGCGAGCTGGGCGAAGTCACGGCAGACGCCGGCGCGTCGCAGGTAGACGTCGCAGGCGGTCGTCTCCGGGTTGCTGGCGCCCATCGTGAAGTCGAGGTTGTTGTGGACCCAGTCGCAGATCGCCTGCGCCCGGGCCCACCCCGGGTCGACCGCACCGAACATCTTCCAGGCGGTGGTGGAGAGGGTGTCCGACTCGCAGAGGCGGCTCGGCAGCGTGTAGAGGAGCACCTCGTCGGGGAGCTGGTCGACGGGGAGCTGACGGGCGTCCGTCCCCACCTCGTCGACCGCCTCGGTCGCCTCCACCAGCGCGTGGTACTCGATCACGCTCTCGCCCGGCGGCAGCACCAGGCGCCGGCACAGATTGCCGTAGAGGTCGAGATAGGTTCGCGTGTCCACCGGGGGGGTGACGCTCCACCGTTCGGTGGCGACGCGAAAGCTGCCGTCCGGGCGCGGCTCCACCTGGAGCACCGCCGGGACGGGCCACTCGAGCTGGTGGGCGATCTCGCAGCCAACGTGCAGGGTCAGGGTCACGGTGGCGATGATCATCGTGCATGGAGGTGCCGCGAGTGGACGTCCTGCGAGCACCAACCCGGCCCCGCACGCTTGTGCGGCATGCCCACGTCCGGGTGGGGTCGCGGCCGCTGGCCCCGCCGCCTGGGGACGGTTGACAACCACGTAGCCCCTCAAGGGGAAAGCAACCATATACTCACCGCCGTGGCAAGGCAGTTCGCCAAGGCGGTCGGCGCCGGCCTCGGATGGGGCATCGGCATGGGCCTCACCCTGGGGGCGACCGGGGCGCTCGGCGGCGGTCTGCGGCCGCTGGTGAAGTCGGCGATCCGCGCCGGCCTCGCCGTCTCGGAGCGGGTCGCGGCGGCCGGCGCGGAGACCTGGGAGCAGGCCCAGGACCTGTACCACGAGGTCGTCGAGGAGCGCCGCCACCCGGTCGCGGCGCCGGCCCGAGCGGCGGCGGAGATCACCGGCGTCCGCGACTCGCGCGCCGTCTCCATCCCCGGCGGAGGCTGAGCCGGTGCGCCTGAAGGCGAGCGTTCCACACGCCACCTCGTCGCGGCTGCGCCTGCGCGTCGAGGGCGACCCCGACGAGGTCGCCGTCCTGCTCGACAGCGTCGCCGGCCGCGCCGCGGAGCATCCCGGCGTCCGCTCGGTGCGCACCGACCCGCGCACCGGCTCGGCACTGCTCACCTGGGATCCGGAGCGCCTCGACCTCGCCGCGGCCATCGAGCTCTGCCGGAAGGCGCACCAGGCGCTCCGCGACATCGCGCCGCCGCAGGTCGCCGACGCGGTCGAGCAGCCGCTGAGCCTGGCCGCGTCGCGGCTGGTGGACCGGCTCTCCGCGGCCAACCGGCGGGTTCACGACGCAAGCGGCGGAAAGGTCGACCTGCGCTTCCTCGTCCCCGCCGGCTTCGCCGCTCTCAGCCTGCGGCAGCTGCTCCGCACCGGCCCCGCCACCGCGTCGATTCCGTGGTACGCGCTCGCGTACTACGCCTTCGACAGCTTCGTGAAGCTCCACGACGACGATGGCGCCCAGGCGCCGGAGGCGGCGGCCTGATCACCGCCCTCCCGGGGCCGCTGACCGCGGCCCCGCCCGCTGTCCACCAGCGGGACTGAGCCCGGAGCTACGCGGTCCCGACCGCCGTGGTCGCCGGGTCACCGGTCGTCCGCCGCGAGGAGCGCGCCCCCGGGGTGCGGGTGGAGCGCGCCGCGGTGGCGGCGCCCGAGCGTTCCGTCGAGCGGCCACGTGTCGTGGCGGTGCGCCGGGACTGGCCCCGGCGGCGGGGCGTGGCGCCGTTGGAATGGGCGGCCTCGGCGCTGCCGGCGATGCCGCCGACCGCCTTGCGGAGCAGCGGGGCGGCGGCGACCACCACCGCGACCGGTGCGCTGAGGACCTCCACCGCCCCCAGGGCGACGGCGCCTCCCATGAACATCAGCTCCTTGCGGCTGAGCGAGGGCACCTCCACCCTGCGCCGGGAGAACGTGGGTATGGGCACGGTGACCTGCATGGTGGACCTCCTCCGTCCGGAACCGGGAGCCTGGCCTCGCCGTCGCCGCCCCCCCACGGCCGCGGTGGGGTTGAGAATTGGTAGCGAAGAAGGCTACCACCATTAAGCAGCCGACGCAGTCTGTGGCTGGCATCATGCCGGGCGTGGCCTGCGACTGGCTCCTGATCGACGGCTCCAGCCTGATCTTCCGCGCCTTCTACGGCGTCCCCGCCGCCAGCGTGCGCGCCCCCGACGGCATGGCGGTGAACGCGGTTCGCGGCTTTCTCGACACCCTCGGCCGCCTGGTCACCCAGCGCCGGCCCCGCCACCTCGCCGTGGCCAGTGACGAGGCCTGGCGGCCGGACTGGCGGGTGGCCCTGATCCCCGCCTACAAGGCCCACCGCGCCGCCGAGCCGGTGCCCGCCGGGCTGGTCCCCCAGCTGCCGGTGATCCGCGCGCTCCTCGACGCCGTCGGCGTCGACGTGGCCGGCGTCGCGGACCACGAGGCCGAGGACGTCATCGCCACCTGGACGGCGCTGGCCCCCGGCTCGATCGAGGTGGTCAGCGGCGATCGCGATCTCTTCGCGCTGGTGGAGGACCCGCGGGTCCGGGTGCTCTACCCGGAGCGCTCGGGGCTGGCGCTGATCGACGAGGCCGAGGTGACCCGGCGGTACGGAATCCCCGGGCGGCGCTACGCCGACTTCGCGGTGCTGCGCGGCGACCCCTCCGACGGTCTCCCCGGCCTGCGGGGCGTGGGTGCCGGCACCGCCGCCCAGCTGATCCGCCGCCACGGCGGGGTGGAGGAGATGCTGCGCGACGCACGGCTCGGCGATGCCGACCGCGACTACCTGGAGCGGGCGATGCGCGTGGTCCGGCCGGTGCTCGACCTGCCCGTGACCCTGCCCGCGGGCCGGCGCGACCGCTATCCCGCCGACCCGGCGGCGCTGGCGGAGCACGCAGCGCGGAGCGGGATGGAGAGCGCGTGCGCCCGGCTGGTCGCGACGCTGTCGGGGATGCGCTGACCGCCGGGCGTATACTGACATCACAACAACCACAATCCCACCGAGACCGGACGGCCGGCCGCCCGTGGGTTGGGCGACGGATCCCCCGAGCCGGGCACCCGCGGGCGCCTTCGGTCGGCGGCGCACCCGTGACGCTCGGAGGGCAAGGCGTGATCGACCGGCGCGAGCGGGAAGAACCCGGCGAGGTGTTCATCGCGGCGATGGTGGCGAAGGGCGGGATGTGCCCCTTCTGCGACCGGCCGGCGGGCGAGGGCGTCAACGGTCACGGGCGCTTCACGCTGGCCTGGTGCGCCACCGCGTGGCGGGCGGCCGGAGCCGAGGATCGCTGGCTGAGAGCCCACCCCACGGCGGAGCTCACACTCCGGCGGGCAGCGCCTCCGACTCGCTGAGCCGGCGCGCCAGCGCGACCGCGTCGTCGAAGAGCGCCTGGGCGCCGACGACGTTGGACTCGGCGCCGGAATCCGCGTTGACGCGGTGGCCGTCCACCCCGTCGCCGATCCGACCCGCGCCGCGGTCGTACACCGGCCGGCCGGCCGGGTTCCGTCCGTCGAACCAGCCTCGCGCCGCGGCGGCGAGCGCACCGTAGCGCGAGTCCCCGGTGACGCCGGCCAGCCGGCTGAGCACGTGCACGCTCGAGGCGACGTCGTAGGGCTGGGTGCAGGGCATGTCGAAGCCGGTCTCGACGATGGGCGCGAACACCAGGTCGGCGCTCCGGCAGGCGGTCTGGACGAGGTCGTCACGGCCCAGCCGGGTGCCGGCGTCGGCGAGCACCGCCTCCTGGAGGTGACCCCACAGATGCGGATGTCCGCGCTCGAACGGCGAGTTCATCAGCATGTCACCCTGCCGGCATCCGGCCACCTCGTCGCACCAGGCGGCGAGCAGCCCCCCCACCCCGGCGTCGTCGGCGCGGTCGGGCAGGGCGAGCGCGGTCATGACGTGGAGCACCCGGACGTCGGACGGGACGTCCGCGCTCACGATGTGGGGGAGGCCCCGGCGCAGCGCCGCCTCGATGCGGTCGTCGTCGAGGAGTCGCGATGCCCGCGCCAGCGCCAGCAGGGCGCGCGCCTGCCAGAAGCCGCCCCCCGCGACCGAGGTTCGGGTGCCGCGATTGGGAGTGCCGTCCCAGTCGAGGACGAAGTTGACCCAGCGTCCGTCGTCGTCCTGCATCGCCAGCAGGAACTCGAGCAGCCCCTCGCACCAGCGCAGCGCCCAGGGCAGGCGCGTCGCCTCCCAGAGGTCGCAGTACAGCTCGAGCGCGCGGGCCGCGTCGTCGACGCAGGCCACCCCCTCGAACCCCGCCTCGCGCGCCGCCACCGTCTGGTTCCCGGCGTCGGAGTACACCGCGAGGGCGAGCGCCCCGACGCCCGCCCGGGAGACGCTGCGCCCGAGCCGGGCGATCTGCCTCAGCACGGACGCATCTGCTCGAGGATCTCGCGGACGCTGAGGTCGGCCGCCGCCATGCAGCTGTCGGCGGCGCCGTAGTAGAGGCGGATAGTCTCACCCTCGGGGTCGAGCGCCACGTGGCCGCAGGAGAACACGGTGTCGTTGAAGAGCCCGGAGCGCTCGTACGGCTTGGTGGGCACCAGGATCGGCTCCGGCGAGCGCGCGATCACCCGGCTGGGGTCGTCGGCGTCGAGGAGCAGGCCGCCCATCGCGTAGCGGGTGTCGCGGTCGACGCCGTGGTAGATCTCCAGCCATCCCTCCTCGACGCGGAAGGGGACGGCGCTCGCGCCGGTGCGCAGCCCGTCCCACATCCCCGGCCGGGGCAGCGCGAGCGGGCGGTGGTCGCCCCAGTGGACCAGGTCCTCCGAGAAGGCGATCCAGATGCCGAGCACCCGCCCGAACGACTGCGGCATGGGCCGGGTGAGCGCCGCGTACCGGCCCCCGGGACGGCCCGGGAAGATCACCACGTCCTTGTGGTCGGGCAGGAACATCACCCCGTGGCGCTCGAAGCTGCGGAAGTCGGTGGTGGTGATCCGGCTGGTGGTGATGCCGATGCGGCTCACCGAGACGTAGGTGATGTGCCAGACGCCGTCGATGAGCGTCGCCCGGGGATCCTCGCAGCCGTACTCCTCGAAGCGGTTCGCCGGCGAGATCGACGGCGTGTCCTCGACCTCGAAGTGGACGCCGTCGCGGCTGCGCGCGACCCGCAGGTGCGACATCTGGGTGAGCAGGTCGTTGAAGTCGTCGGCCGCCGCGCTGAAGCCGCCGGTGGCGGTCTGGTAGCGGATCGACCGCGGATCGCTGAGGTCGAGGCCGGGGAGGTTGCGGGGCAGGTAGACCTCGACCACCCGCGCGGGGCGGCTCTCGGAGTCGAAGAAGGCGACGCTGACCAGGTCGTCGCCCCGGAAGCCGGCGGCCAGCGGCTGGAGCGTGGGCTCCTGCCCGGTCAGGTCGAGGGTGAGGGCGCCGGGCGGGGGCGCCGCGCCGAGGCGGGGGCGCTCGCCGACGCGCAGCAGCAGCACCACCTCGTCGCCGACCTGGGCGGCCGCGGCGTTGAAGACCGACACCACCTCGAGCCCGGGGAGGGAGGGGCTCACGTCCGCCGCGGTCAGGATGGGATTCTCCGGCAGCCGGTGCCCCAGGTCCCGAACGGGCGTCGCCAGCGCCGCCCGGCGGGCCTCCGCCGTGACCTTCCTCCGGGCCGCCATCGCACCCACGATGCCGAGGAACGCCTGGGCCGACCGCGGCCAGGTGGCATCCCGCGCGTACGCGAAGGCGGCCTGCTCCAGCGCCCGCTTCGCCACCGGGTCGTCGAGGATGGCCACGACCGCACGGCCGAGCTGGCCGGGGTCGCGGGAGTCGACGAGCACGCCGCGGCCCTCGGCGAGCGCCTCGGTGGCGTGCAGGTACCGGGTCGACACCACCGCCTTGCCGGCGCCGAGCGCGTAGGAGAGGGTGCCGCTGGTGATCTGGTTCGGATCCAGGTACGGGGTCACGTACACGTCGGTGGCGAGGAGGAGCTCGATGATGTCGCGCTGGCTCATGTACTGGTCGATGAAGGCGACGTGGTCGTCCATCGCCAGCTGATGCACCCGTGCCACCAGGCTCTGCCGGTACTGCTCGCCCTGCGCGCGCACCAGGTCGGGATGGGTCTGGCCGGCGACCAGGTAGAGCGCGTCCGGATACCGCGCCACCACCTCGGGCATCGCCTCGATCATGTACTGGAGCCCCTTGCGCGGGTCGACCAGGCCGAACGTCGAGACGATGGTCCGGCCCTGGACCCCCAGCTTTCGCTTGAGCCGGTGACGTCCGCGCGGCTCGATCGCGGGCATCCCGTGGGGGATGACCCGCAGCGGCGTGGTGATGTCGTAGTCGGTGGCGAGGATGTCGACCGCGGTCGACGCCATCACGATCACCTCGGTGCTGAGCTCGGCGATCGCGCGCACCGCGGTGCGCATCGACGGCGACGGCCGGGGGAGCACGGTGTGCATCGTCGTCACCACCGGCTTGCGCAGCTCCTCGAGCAGGGGACGCAGATGGTCCTGGTACCCGCTCTCGGTCCAGCGGCCGGCCGTGAACGTCGGCTCCGTCCAGGTGCCGTACAGGCCGAACTCGTGCTGCACGTTGACCAGGTCGGCGTTGGAGGAGTTGATCGAGCGCGCTGCGGAGCGGTAGCTCGCGACGTCACCCTGCCGGATCCGCCAGCGCACCTCCGACCCGTAGGGTCGCAGCACCGCGGGCTCGTCGATGGCGGCGAGACGGCAGGTCACCGAGGGATCCGCGCCGCGCACCGCGGCCACGAGATCGGCGGTGAACGTCGCGATGCCGCAGCGGCGAGGGATGGCGGACGAGATGAATGCGATCCGGATATCACCCACCATACGCCTTCCCGCGTTCTCGCGTCGAAGAACAGAAACAGGAAGGTGAGCATCGCACTGATGAACGCGCGCCGCTCCGGCTGAGACTGGGGGTCATGCTACGCTGAGTCCGAACGAGCCCACAGCGGCTTCCGAATCACGTCACCGAGGTCACTGCATGATCGACAGCACCTGGACTCCCGCCCCGACGATGAACACGACGAGTCCGACCCCGCCGTGCGCCGACCATGGTCAGGAGTCGCGTGAGCGTCGCGAGCGTTGGGGCGACAACCTGGGCTGTGGCCAGTCCATGCCGGGCGGCGACTGGGCCTCCTCGCATCCCCTGTCGGCCACCCGTCCCCAGGTCTGACAGCAGCTGGGAGCTGACACCCGAGGACTCCGCCTGACTGACGGTGGACGGCCCCGGTGTCCGCGGCCTTCCAGCGTCCGAGAGGCGCTGAGAAGGCCGCACCGTGGCCCCGCGAATCAGCGGCGGCGGAACCAGGAGCGGCGCGCACCGTCCGGCGCCTGCTCGTGGGGCAGACGGCCGTGCTTCCCGCGGTAGCAGTCCATCTCCCGCGCGATGGTGGCGAGATTCGCCCGGTCCTGGGGCAGCAGGTCGCCGGCGCGCTGCAGCTCGGCGAGATATGCGTAGGCGCTGATCTCAGCCCGGTGGCACGCGTTCAGGAAGCCCGTCATGTCACGGCCGCGCGCGGCGGCGGACGCGCGGCGCAGCTGCTCCTGCTTCCTGTCGTCGAGCGTGTTCACCGGGATCACGGTATCACCTCCCGCGCGACGGCGGATGACGGCCGCGTGCCGGTCACTCCAGGAAGTCGGTGAGCCGTCCACGTCGCGCCGGATGGCGCAGCTTGCGCAGCGCCTTGGCCTCGATCTGACGGATGCGCTCGCGGGTCACACCGAACCGGCGCCCCACCTCCTCGAGGGTGCGCTGCTGTCCGTCCACCAGACCGAAACGCAGCTGCAGGACGCGCCGCTCACGCGGTGTCAGGGTGTCGAGGACCTGCTCGACCTCGGCGCGCAGCATCGCCAGCGACGCGATCTCGAGCGGCGCCGGCGCCATCTTGTCCTCGATGAAGTCGCCGAGATGCGCGTCGTCCTCGGTGCCCACCGGGGTCTCCAGCGACACCGGGTCGCGCGCGATGGCGACGATCTCGCGCACCCGGTCGGGAGTGATCCCCATCTCCTCACCGATCTCCTCGTCGGTGGGCTCACGGCCCAGCTCCTGGACGAGGCGGCGGGAGACGCGGATCTGCTTGTTGATGCTCTCCACCATGTGGACGGGCACGCGGATGGTCCTCGCCTGGTCGGCGAGGGCGCGCGACACCGCCTGGCGGATCCACCAGGTCGCATAGGTCGAGAACTTGAAGCCGCGGCGGTGGTCGAACTTCTGGACCGCGCGGATCAGTCCGAGGTTGCCCTCCTGGATCAGGTCGAGGAAGGACATGCCACGGCCCATGTACTTCTTCGCGATGGAGACGACGAGCCGGAGGTTCGCCTCGGTGAGGCGGCGGCGCGCGTCCTCGTCGCCGAGCTCGATGGCGGTCGCGTACTCGACCTCCTGCTCCTTGCGCAGCAGGGGCACGCGACCGATCTCCTTGAGGTACATGCGCACCGGGTCGTCGAGCGCCGCGGAGGCGAAGGCCTCGGCCTCCTCCACCGCGTCGGCATCGGCGTCGTCGACGCTCTCGAAGTCGCGGTCGCCGTCGGACACGTCGATGCCCATCTCGCGGAAGACCGCGAAGATGCGCTCGAGATGGTCCGGGTCGGCCTCGAGATCGGGAAAGCCGGCGAGGATGTCGTCGGGGGTGAGGTGGCCCTGCTCCTTCCCCTTGACGATGAGCAGCTCGGCCGTGCCGACGAGGTGATCGCTCGGAGTGGGGACGACGGGCGCCGGCCGTCCACCCAGCTTCGTCATGGTCACCTCCCGCCGATCACTGCGGCGAGCGCGCGCGCCCGCCGCAGCGACTCGGGCGGACCCTGTGCGAACTCGCCTCTACGGTTGTGCCGTGTCAACGCACTCCGCTACTGAAGCAGTCGCGACAGTACACCGGGCGGTCGCCACGCGGGACGAAGGGCACCCTGGCCACGCCTCCGCACGAGGCGCACTTGACCTCGTGCATCTCACGCTGGCCACCGCCGTAGCCGCCGCCGCCGCCACCACCGCTGTAGCCGCCGCCGCCGCCACCACCACCGCTGTAGCCACCGTTCCCACCGCCGGGACGGCCGCCGCCACCGCCTCCACCCGCTGCCTTCCGGGCGCTGCGGCAGTCAGGGCACCGGCTGGGCGCGTTGGTGAGACCGCGAGAGGCATAGAACTCCTGCTCTCCCGAGGTCCACGTGAAGTCGACGCCGCAGTCGCGGCAATGCAAGACCTGATCGGCCGACATGGACTAGTTCTCCCGATGGCGCCGGCGGCGCCGCTGAGCTGGAGCTGCGGTAGGCGCGAAGGCACCGTCGGCAGCGATGACGCGGAAGCCGCGATCGGACACCACTCTGTCGGTAGTGTCTGCCCGCACCTGGTGTCTCCTGCCTCCCAACGTCATGGACACGCGTGTCCGTGCGAGAAGGCAACGACGACCGCGGGCGGGATCACCTCATCTTAGGTGTCCACGGGCCACACTACCACGTTGCCATCACCAGCGGTGGGCCCTCCGAGCTCGCGGCCACGCGGGTTCGATCATATCGGCTCGGACGGGGCGTCCTGGCGATGGCTCAGGTGCTCTCGGCGAGCCGGCGGTGGCCGCCGGCGAGCACCCGCAGGATGTGGGCGCCCGAGGAGTCCAGCGTCACCCACCCCTCCAGGGCGAGGTTGGAGAACACCTGGAGGCACATCTGGGGATCGCCGTCGAGGTGGAGCTCGGGGAAGTCACGGGTCCAGACCGCGGACCGTCCCTCGGCCAGGAGCTCCGCGGCCCTGCGGAGGACGTCGCACTCCGCCATCGGCGGCCGGAGGTCGGCGGCCACCCTCAGGGCACTCCCTGCCCGTCACGAGCGTGCCGGACCTCGACCACCAGCCGGATCCCGGTGCGCACCTCGCCGTCGATCTGGATCTCGACGAAGGAGGGCACGCAGCAGAGCTCGATGCCGCCGGGGGCGACGTAGCCGCGGGAGATGGCGATGGCCTTGACCGCCTGGTTGACGGCGCCGGCGCCGATCGCCTGCACCTCGACCCGGCCCGCGGTGCGGATGACGCCCGCGACCGCGCCCGCCACCGAGACCGGCCTGGAGGTCGCCGAGACCTTGAGGATCTCCACTGTGTCCCCAGGGTGACAGATCACCTGCCGCAGCGGCCGGGTCGGGAACGGTCGGCCGGCGGTCCCGACCCGCCGGCCGGAGGGATGGTAGGGTTGTGGTTGTTGTTATGGTGAGTGTTGATCGCTGCTCAGGGAGGACCCCGGATGCCTCGGGCGGAGGCTGTCGATTTGATCGTGCGCGGAGAGAGGGTGCGCCTGCGGAAGGCGGACGTGCTGCGCGCGGTGAGTAACGGCGGCTTCGGGGTGGTCCGGCAGCACGCGGTCGAGATCGACCGGCGGCTCTACCCGGTCAAGGAGGTCTTCGGCCGGGCGACGGGCATCGACGTTCTCGATTTCAACACCACCCAGGCCCGGGCCGCGCTGCGGCGGCTCGGCTTCGAGGTGCGGAGCGTCAGCCCGCTCGGCCATCGCCGCCGGGTCTGAGCTGCGCGCCGCCCGCGTGCCGCCGTCCCCATCGCCCCTCCAGGGGCATCCGAGAGATCGAGGGCTCTGCATATGACATCTGCGGTCGAGACTGCCGTCCGCCCCTCGCGCATCAGCGCCGGGACCGCCGACTACGCCCAGCTCAAGCGGCTCGTCGCCGATCGGGGGCTGCTGGAGCGGCACCCGCTCCGGTACGTGCCCCAGGCGCTGGCGCTGACCCTGATGATCGCCGGCGTCGCCGCCGGCATCGGCCTGGTCCGGGACAGCTGGTGGGTGCTGGTCTGGGCCGCGCCCGCGGCCCTCCTGTTCGGCCAGCTGGGCTTCCTGGCCCACGAGGCGGTGCACAACCAGATCTGCAGGTCCTCCCGGCGGAACCACGTCCTCGGCCTCCTCCTCTTCGACCTGTGCCTGGGTGGCAGCGCCGGCTGGTGGGCCGACAAGCACAACCTCCACCACGCCCAGCCCAACCGGCTGGGCGTCGACCCGGACCTCGGCGGTCCGATCGCGGTGTGCCCCAGCCAGACCGTCGCGGTCGGGGGCCCGGCCCGCTGGATCATGCGGCACCAGGACTCGGCGATCTGGGGGCTGCTCTTCCTCGGGGTCCTGCTGGTCCACCTCCAGAGCGCCGGCTTCATGCTGCGGCGCGCAGGGCGCAACGCCGCCGCCGAGGGGGTCCTGCTGCTGACCCACGCCGCCGCGTACGCCGGGGGCCTGATCCTGGCGCTCGGGGTGGGACGCGGCCTGCTCTTCGCGCTGGTCCACCGGTTGCTGCTGGGTGCCTACCTCGGCCTCGCCTTCCTCCCCAACCACACCGGCATGGCCGTGCTGGGGCAGGGCGAGGACATGGACTTCCTCCGCCGCCAGGTGCTCACCGCCCGCAACCTCCGCGCCAGCCCGGTGACCGACTACCTCACCGGGGTCCTCAGCTGCCAGATCGAGCACCACCTGTTCCCGAGGATGCCGCGCTCCCAGCTCAGGCGGGCGGCGCCCCTGGTCCGGGGGTTCTGCGAGGCGCGGGGCATCGCCTACCGCGAGACCGGAGCCCTCGAGGCCTACGCCGACGTCTACCGCCACCTCCGGAAGGTGGCCCTGCCCCTGCGCCGCAGGGCGGTGCCGGCGCCCCCGGACGCCCGCCCGGGCAGCGACGACTTCGTGAACCTTGGTCAGGTGGCGGCCAGATCTGTCACCGTGGACATGTCGCCTTCCCCCGATCACGAGGACAGCACCGTGGAGTACGCACTCAAGCTCATCAAGGTCGGCGGCGAGACGCGCTGGGCGCTCCACGACGGCAGAAAGGTGGTGGGCAAGCTCTTCGAGACCTACGGCCAGGCCGCAGCGGAGCGGACCAGGGTGCAGGGTCGCGAGGCGGCGGCGGCCAAGCTGGAAGCCCGGGCGGAGTAGCTCACCCCTCCGCCCAGGCGCCGCCCTCCGCCGGCGGCGGGTGTCGCGGACGCGACGCGAGCTGGGCCTGGGCGCCACAGGACTGCACGGAGAGGACAGCCGTTGTCGCCGGCCGGTGACAGGGGTGGGCGGGCACGCCCCCGGGCGTCCTTCGACCGCGGTGCCGCCGATAGGGTGTCACCACAAGCGCGGACCGGTGCATGAGTGCCGGATCACGGCACCCCGATGCTGTGAGCTGCCGCCCACAGCACCGTTGCCAGTCCGCGGGGAGTCAGCTTCGGCGGACAGAGCGACGACGGCAGTGGTACCTACAGCGTAGGCCTTCCGAGCACGTCCATGTAGAGCGCGTCGATGGTCTTCGACGGATCCGGTGAACGGCGACCACACCCTCATCCTCGATCGCGTGGCCGACGTGCCCGGGCTGTCGTTCTGGACGAACCAGGTCCTGAGCGGCGCGAGCGATGAGAACATCATCAACCTGATCCTCGGCTCCCAGGAGTACCTGGACCACGACCTGACGCACTGACCCTCCCCGCGTCAGCAGGGGGCGGCACCGCGGTGGTGCCGCCCCCTTCGCGTGTCACCTGTGGTCTGATTACCCGCCATGGCCACGCTCGACGAGATCACCTCCGGCGCCCTCCGGGGCTGGCTCGACGGCCCCTGCGCGGTCGAGATCACCAGCATCACCCGCTTCAACGTCCCCGGCGCGGAGGTGGCGCTGAGCAACCCCCGGCTCGATCCCGGCTTCCGCGAGACCCTGGAGGAGGCGTCGGGACCGGAGGTGAGCTCGATCACCAGCACCCACGCCCGCTGGACCCGGAGGGAGGTCGAGGCGATCGCCCTCCCCGAGCTGAGCCTCTCCATTCCCGAGATGGGCACGCTGCGCCAGGTGTTCTCACTGGCGACGGCGAGCCGTGCAGGTGGCCGCCGCCGCCGCTGAGCGACGGCCGTGGCCACCCGGTGCGGATCAGTCCGCGAGCGCGGGCACCTTCGCGCTGCGCTCGGCGACGATGTCCTTCTGCACCGACTGGGGCACCGCCTGGTAGTGGTCGAACTCCATCGAGTACTGGGCGCGGCCCTGGCTCATGCTCCGCAGCGGGGTGGAGTAGCCGAAGAGCTCGCTCAGCGGCACGAGCGCGGTGACCACCCGGGTGGCGCCGCGCAGCTCGCTGCCCTGGACCAGCCCGCGCCGGCTGGCGAGGTCGCCGACCACCGATCCGAAGTAGTCGTCGGGGGTCACCACCTCGACCTTCATGATCGGCTCGAGGATGCACGGCTTCGCCCTGCGCATCCCGTCCTTGAAGCCCATCGAGCCGGCGATGCTGAACGCCATCTCGTTGGAGTCGACGTCGTGGTACGAGCCGTCGACCAGGGTGACCTTGACGTCCACCACCGGGTAGGCGGCGAGCACGCCGGTGACCAGTGTGTTGGCGATGCCCTTGCCGACCGCGGGCACGTACTCCTTGGGAATGGTGCCGCCGACGATCTTGGTGACGAACTCGAAGCCCTTGCCCGGGTTGGGCTCGACCTCGAGCTCGACGTGGCCGTACTGGCCGCGGCCGCCGGTCTGGCGGACGAAGCGGCCGGTGCCGTGGGCCTGCTGGGTGATGGTCTCGCGGTAGGCGACCTGGGGCGCGCCGACGCTGACCTCGGCCTTGAACTCGCGGCGCAGGCGGTCGACGATGATCTCGAGGTGGAGCTCGCCCATGCCGCTGATCACGGTCTGGCCGGTCTCGTCGTCGGTGCGCGCACGGAAGGTGGGATCCTCCTCCATGAGCTTGCCGAGGGCGGTCCCGAGCCGGTCCTGGTTGGCCTTGTCGATGGGCTCGACCGCCTGGCTGATGACCGGCTCGCTGACGGTGATCGACTGCAGCACCACCGGCGCGTCGTTCTCGCAGAGGGTGTCGCCGGTGATGGTGCGCTGGAGGCCGATGACCGCGCCGATGTCGCCGGCGCTCAGCTCCTCGACGTCCTCACGGGTGTTGGCGTGGAGCTTGACGATGCGCCCGATGCGCTCACGCTGGCCCTTGCTGCTGTTGAGGACATGGTTGCCCTTGCGCATGGTGCCGCTGTAGATGCGCACAAAGGTGAGCCGACCGACGAAGGGGTCGGTGACCACCTTGAATGCGAGCGCGGAGAGCGGCGCACCGGGGTCGACGCTGCGCACCACCACCTCGTCGCTGTCGGGCAGGGTGCCGCGGATCTCGGGCCGGTCGAGCGGGCTGGGCAGGTAGGCGACGACCGCGTCGAGCATCGGCTGGACGCCCTTGTTCTTCAGCGCGGAGCCGCAGATGACCGGGAAGATCTCGGCGCGCAGGGTGCCGACGCGCAGCGCGGCGCGGATCTCGTCGGCGCCGATCTCCTGCTCCAGCAGGGCCTTCTCCAGCAGGGTCTCGTCGTAGTCGTAGGCGGCCTCGAGCAGGTGCTCGCGCCAGCGCGCGCACTCGACGGCGATGTCGTCGGGGATGGGGCAGCTCTCCACGGTGGTGCCCATGTCGTCGGCGTACACCAGTGCGGTGCCGGTGACCAGGTCGACGATGCCGCGGAAGCCGTCCTCGGCGCCGATCGGGTACTGCACCGGCACCGGCCGGGCCCCGAGGCGATCGCGGATGGAGTCGACGGAGGCGGTGAAGTCGGCGCCCATCCGGTCCATCTTGTTGATGAAGCAGATTCGCGGCACCGAGTAGCGGTCGGCCTGGCGCCACACCGTCTCGGACTGGGGCTGCACGCCGGCGACGGCGTCGAAGACGGCGACGGCTCCGTCGAGCACGCGCAGGCTGCGCTCCACCTCGATGGTGAAGTCGACGTGGCCCGGCGTGTCGATGATGTTGACCCGGTGGCCCTTCCACTCCGCCGCGGTCGCCGCGCTGGTGATGGTGATCCCCCGCTCCTGCTCCTGCACCATGTGGTCCATGGTGGCGGCGCCGTCGTGCACCTCGCCGATCTTGTGGATGCGGCCGGTGTAGAAGAGGACGCGCTCGGTCACGGTGGTCTTGCCGGCGTCGATGTGCGCCATGATCCCGATGTTCCGGGCCAGGCGAAGGTCGGACAGGCCGGTGGCCATGAGTGTGCTCCAGGAGGACGGTGGATGAGGGGGGGGCAGGCCGGCAGGGGCGCGCCCAGGCCGCCGTACGCAGGGGAAACGCTACAGGTTCCGGCGATCTTGCGCTCGCCCGTGACCCGCTTGCGGTGACGCGTGACCCGATCGTTCCCAGGGAGGTGGTGTTTCAATCGGCACCATGGACACCGATGTCGTCACCCCCGGCGGGATCTCGATCCCGGCATCGGCGCTGACCTGGCGCTTCTCGCACGGCACCGGGCCCGGCGGTCAGGGGGTCAACACCACCGACAGCCGTGTCGAGATGTGGGTCGATGTCACCGCGCTGAACGCCGGCGACGGTGTGATCGACCGGGTTCGCGCTGTACTGGGCGATCGCCTGCGCATCGTGGTGACGTCCGAACGCTCCCAGCTCCGCAATCGCGAGGAGGCGGTGCGTCGCCTGGTCGATCGTCTCGACGCCGCCGCCGTGCCGGAGCGACCGCGCACGGCCACCCGTCCCACCCGGTCCTCGGTCAGGGCCCGCCTCGACTCGAAGAGGCAACAGTCGCAACGCAAGTCTGATCGTCGTGGCCCCGGCGAGGATGTCGAGTAGCCGGGGGCTGGTATCCTCGAGCAGGTCCACGGCGACCGGCTCATGCCCGGTTGCCGTCGACGAGCGGTCGGTGGCGCCGCGCCGGACCCCGCGACGCCCGATTGCTCACCTCAACCGCCGGTCCCCGCCGGCTCTCATGGGAAGTCCACTCACGTGCTCGCTCTTTCCGACGCTCGCATCGAGCTGGGAGACCGCGTCCTGCTCGAGGACGCCACCATCCTCATCAGTCAGGGTGAGAAGGTGGCCCTCGTGGGCGCCAACGGCATGGGCAAGACCACGCTGCTCCGCGCCATCGCCGGCGACGGCACCCTGACCTCCGGCACCGTGAGGATCCCTCATCAGAGCGCGTACCTGCGGCAGGAGACCCCGCGGCTGGAGGGCGGCGACGAGCAGCTCGCCGTCGAGCACCTGATCGAGGCCAGCCCTCTCACCGCGGTGAGCCGCGAGATGGACGCCCTGACCGCGCGCATGGGGGAGACCGAGGGCGCCGAGCTCGACGAGGCCATACACCGCTTCAGCGACCTGCAGGAGCGGTTCGTCCGCGAGGGCGGGTACGAGCTCGAGGCCACCGCCGAACGGATCGCGGCGGGTGTCGGGCTCGACGAGGAGGCGCTGCTGACCCCCCTCAGGTCCCTCTCCGGCGGCCAGCGCCGGCGGCTCGACCTGGCCAGGCTGCTGCTCGTCGGCGGCGACCTGCTCATCCTCGACGAGCCCACCAATCACCTCGACATGCCGGCGAAGCGGTGGGTGATGAACTTCCTCCGCGAGACCCACGCCACCGTCCTGGTGGTGAGCCACGACCTGCAGCTGATGGACACCGCGTTCGACCGGGTGCTCGCGCTGGAGAACGCACAGATCGACGCCTACCGGGGCACGTACTCGGACTTCCTCCGTCAGCGTGCCGAGGCCGAGGCGCAGCGCGCCCACTCGGCGCGGACGCTCAGCCGCGAGGCGGCTCGCCTCGAGGACACCAAGAGGATCTTCTCCAAGGGCAACGCCACCCACGCCACCAAGCGCCGGGCGCTGCAGCGCCGCATCGACGCCCTCAACCAGCGCCTCAAGGAGCATGCGCCACCGGTGCGCCGCCGGCAGCTGAAGGTGCGCTTCCCGGAGCCGCCGCGCGCCGGCGACCAGGTGCTCGAGGTGACGGGTCTCAGCAAGAGCTTCGGCGAGCATCGGGTCTTCAGCGGCGTCGACTGCCTGGTGCAGCGGGGTGACGTGCTGCTGCTGGTCGGTGTCAACGGCGCGGGCAAGACCACGCTGCTGCGCTGCCTCGCCCAGCGTGAGACCCCGGACTCGGGCCAGGTGCGCCTCGGGGCGAACGTCGAGATCGGCTTCTACGCGCAGGAGCACGAGGACATCGTCGCCGGCCGCTCGGTCCTGGAGAACCTGCGGACCGGGGTGCAGACCGCCTCCGAGGGCGAGCTGCGCGCCGTGCTCGGCCACTTCGGGCTGGTGGGCGACGTCGCCGGCCAGGACGCGGGAACGCTCTCGGGAGGGGAGAAGACCAAGCTGGCGCTCGCCCGTCTCATGGTGGCGAGGGCGAACCTGCTCCTCCTCGACGAGCCGACCAACAACCTCGACCCCCAGTCGGTCGAGGCGCTGCTGGCCGCGCTGCAGCACTACGAGGGCACCCTCATCCTGGTGAGCCACGACGCCGACTTCGTGTCGCAGCTCGCTCCGGAGCGGGTGCTGCTGCTGCCGGAGAGCCGGATGACGCACTTCGACGAGCGCGTCCTCGAGCTGATCCCGCAGCGGGCCTGAGCGCGGCTCGTCCCGGCGTCAGCCGAGCGGGGCGAGGTCCCTGCGGTCGGGCGCCCGCCGGACGAACCACCGGGTCGCCAGCATCCCGAAGGCGAAGCCCCCCACGTGCGCCCAGTAGGCGACGCCGCCGTTCACCTGGGTGCCCAGCCCGCCGACGCCGTGGAACAGCTGGAGGATGAACCAGCCGCCGAGCACCACGGCGGCGGGGAGGGTGACCGGCAGGATGAAGAAGACCAGGGTGAGCACCCGGGCTCGCGGGAACATCACGAGGTAGGAGCCGAGGACGGCGGCGATCGCCCCCGAGGCGCCCAGCGTCGGCACCACCGAGTCGGGTGCGAAGGCGAGCTCGAGCGCCGACGCGGCGAGGCCGCCGAGCAGGTAGAAGAGCAGGTACCGCAGATGGCCGAGCCGGTCCTCGACGTTGTTGCCGAAGATCCACAGGTAGAGCATGTTGCCGCCCAGGTGCAGCCATCCCCCGTGCAGGAACATCGAGGTGAACAGCGACAGCAGCCAGCTCTTGTGAGGGCAGAGGTCGCGCAGCGTCTGCTGCACGGCGGCCGCATCCGAGGGGCTGGCGCCCAGCTGGTCCTCGATCGCCTGGATCGCGCCCGGCCCCGCGTCGGCGAGGTCCGTCTGGTGGCTCACCTCGAAGGGGATCTCGGCGTGGCAGAAGAAGAAGGCCTGCTGCTGCGCCGGGTCGCCCTGCAGGGTGGGCTGCCAGAGCAGGAACGCCGCCACGTTGAGCAGGATGAGCCCGAGCGTGACCCAGGCGAACCGGCTGGTCGGGTTGATGTCGCGGATCGGGAGCACGTCGCGAAGGATATGCCCGTCATGGAGACGGGCGCCACCGACACAGACCGCGACCCACCCCACGGATTAACCATCTCCTAATCTCCGACAGCACAAGGTTGTTGCCGGATGCCCGTTCGAACTCCCGGGGCTCAATGGCGGTGTCGCGACGACCGCGTGCACCAGCAACGGGAATCAGGGAAGGAAAACGGGACATGACAACACGACCAGGCCGCCGGTGCGGTCTCGCAGCGGCGCTCGTCGGGACCGTGGCGGCCGGCGCTCTCGCCGTGCCCGCGATCTCCGCGAGCGCGAAGAGCAGCACCCACGCACAGCGTCCGACCGCGCCATCCGGCTACAGGGTCTCGGTCTTCGCCCGTGCCACCACGGCGTTCAGCAACCCCGACTCGCTCGTCGTCTCCGGCAGCGACGTCTTCGTCGGCTACCAGAACGTGACCGCCAAGGACGGGAGCGACGGCAGGTCCAGCACCGTCGGCGAGTACACCCTCGGCGGGAAGCTGCGCAGGACCTTCTCGGTGCCCGGGCACGTCGACGGGCTCCGGCAGGATCCCTCGACCGGCCTGCTGTGGGCGCTCTCGAACGAGGACGCGAACCCGCGGCTGACCATCATCGACCCGGTCGGTGGCAGCACCACCGGGTACACGTTCGGCACCCCCCCGCACGGCGGCGGATACGACGACATCGCCTTCCTCGGCGGCAGGGTCTACCTCTCCGCCTCCAACCCCCCCGACCCGAACACCTTCCCGGCGGTGGTCGGCGCCACCCTGTCCGGGACCAGCGTCCTGGTCACCCCGGTGCTGATGGGAAACGCCACCGCCACCGACCTGGTCAGCCACACCAGCGTCACCCTCAACCTGATCGACCCCGACTCGCTCTATGTCACCCGCGCGGGTGACCTGCAGCTCGACAACCAGGCCGGCTCCGAGCTGGTGTTCATCCACAACCCGGGCCCCGGACAGACGGTGACCCGGCTGCCCATCGGCAACCAGATGGACGACACCATCCTCCCCACCAGCCCGTCGGGCCGCCTGCTCGTCTCCGACACCCCGGGCGGGGCCGTCTACTCGATCAGCTCCAGGCACTTCGACACCAGCCTCTACCTGTCGGCGGCTCCCCAGGACTCCGGCGTCTCCGGCTATGTGGGACTCGTCAGCCCCACGACCGGGGCCAACACGCCCCTGGTGACCGGGATGGCCGGCCCCCACGGCGAGGCCTTCGTCCCCACCCACAACTGAGCTTCACGACCCCGGGCCGCCGCCGGCCGGCGGCGGCCCCCCCTCCCATAGGGTGAGATCAGGCTCCCCCGGGCGGGGACGCGAACCGTCCGGGTGAGGGGGCTTCCGCGGCGCTGCCGGCCGGTCCGAGAATGGTCGCAAGGACCGTGATCGAGGCGGACGATCCATGATCACCCAGGACATGATCGGTGTGGAGTCTGTGCCGGAGACCGGTGCGGTCATCGCCCTCGCGGCGAACCGGCTGACCGGCGACGCCGCTCTCCTCGCCGCCTACCGGCACGGCGACGTCCGCGCCTTCGAGACGCTGTTCGCCCGCCACCACGGCCGCCTGCGCGCGCTGAGCGTGCGCTACCTCGCCGACGCTGCGGAGGCGGACGACGTGGTCCAGGAGACCTTCCTCCGCCTGCTGCGCATCGCCGACCGGGTCGACGAGGGTTTCAAGGTCATGGCGTGGCTGCATCGGGTGGCGGAGAACCTCTGCCTCACCGTGCTGCGGCGCCGCGGACGGGTGCAGCTCGTCTCCGGCGACGAGGAGTGGATCCTGGGAGCACGTGACCAGCACCGAGCCCGCCAGCCGGACCAGGCCTACGAGATGGGACAGGCGCGCGACCGCCTCCGCCGGGTCGCAGCGGGTCTGCCCGTCCAGCAGCGGGCGGCCTTTCTCATGCGGGAGATCGAGGGGCTCCCCTACGGGGACATCGCCGCGCGGCTGGGCATCAGCCACGGGGCGGTGGAGTCGCTGCTCTTCCGGGCACGGCGGCGGTTCAAGAAGGAGTACCTCCGCCTCGAGGGAGAGGACCCGACGACGTGCGCCACGATCCGTCACCAGCTGGAGGTGATCGGCCGGGCACGCCTCGGCGCCTGGCAGGAGCACCAGATCGCCCGCCACCTCGACGAGTGCAGCGCGTGTCGCGGCCGGCACCGTGGAGACGCCCCGGCGGGGAGGTTCGCCGGCACGGTGAGAGCGGCCCAGTCGGCCTGACGGCCCGGAGGCGGGCTTGACTTCGAGCGCGCTCGAAGTCCTAGGGTGGCGACATGATCGCCACCCTCTCCATCGCCGAGGCGGCCCGCGACCGCCGCCTCTCACCCCACACGCTGCGCTACTACGAGCGTGCGGGGCTGCTCGACGCGGTGCCCCGCGACCGCGGCGGACGGCGCCGATACACGGAGGCCGACCTCGATCGCGTCCTCTTCCTCCAGCGCATGCGCCGTACCGGCATGCCCATCCGGCTGCTCCGCGAGTACGTCGACCTGGTGCGCCAGGGCCAGGACACCACGGCGCGCCGGCTTGAGATGCTCGAGGATCACCGCGCCGACGTCCTGCTCCGGCTCGAGGAGCTGCAGGACGCGCTCACCGCCATCGACCACAAGATCTCGCTCTACCGCAGGGAGACCGCATGAGCATCGCCACCCGACGGCTCGGCAGCACCGGGCCCACCGTCAGCGCGCAGGGGCTCGGCTGCATGGGCATGAGCGCCTTCTACGGCACCGGCGAGGGGCGCGACGACGCCACCTCCATCGCCACCATCCACCGCGCCCTCGACCTCGGCATCACCTTCCTCGACACGTCGGACATCTACGGGCCGCACACCAACGAGGTGCTGGTGGGACGCGCCATCCGCGGCCGTCGCGACCAGGTGCAGCTGGCGACCAAGTTCGGCATCACCCGGGATCCCGTCACCGGCGAGCGCGGCTTCCGCGCCGACCCCGCGTACGTCCGCGAGGCGTGCGACGCCTCGCTCCGCCGCCTCGGCGTCGACCACGTCGACCTCTACTACCTCCACCGCGTCGATCCCACGGTGCCCATCGAGGAGACGGTCGGCGCCATGGCGGAGCTGGTCGCCGAGGGCAGGGTCCGCCACCTGGGGTTGAGCGAGGTCGCCGCCGGCACCCTGCGCCGCGCCGTCGCGGTCCACCCCATCGCCGCGCTCCAGAGCGAGTGGTCGCTGTGGAGCCGTGACATCGAGGACGAGGTCCTGCCCGCGGCGCGCGAGCTCGGCGTCGGCATCGTCCCCTACAGCCCCCTGGGTCGCGGCTTCCTCACCGGCCGGATCACCTCGCCCGACGACCTCGCCGCCGGGGACTTCCGCCGCACCAATCCGCGCTTCAGCGGCGAGAACTTCCAGCGCAACCTCGACGTGGTCGCCCGGGTGGGCGAGCTTGCCGAGGTGAAGGGGTGCACCGCCGCCCAGCTGGCCCTCGCCTGGGTGCTCTCGCGCGGCGACGACGTGGTCCCCATCCCCGGCACCAAGAACCCTGGCCGGCTCGAGGAGAACGCCGGCGCCCTCGCCGTCACCCTCACCGCCGCCGATCTCGCGCGGATCGACGAGGTCGCGCCGCGCGCCGCCTTCACGGGCGACCGCTACGAGGACATGCGGGGCATCGGCGGAGTCACCCCCGAACGGGCGAGCGTCTGAGCGACCCGATTTCACCGGGTGGACGTCAACCCGCGTAGGAACCGGGCGGAGCGACTCGTCATACGGATGTCCAACTACCCCTGGACCTCCGCGGAGCCCCGCCGTCGCCACCGAGAGGGCGCGGCGGGGTTTCCTCGTTCCGGGGCCGCTCAGCCTGGACGCGGCACCGCTCGCCCGCCCGACACCGCGTCGGGCGGACAGTGAGACGGAATTGCAATGCAATCGCAATCCCCGGCCCCCGCGTGCGGGTGCGCCGCCATCCCTCGCCGCGCGTCCGGTAGGAATACCTCTCCGGAGGCGTCGGTATGCGTTGATGCCGCGCATCCCTTCGGCGATGCTGACCGCCCCGCGGCAAACGAGGTGTGAGGGTTCGTACGACGGTTCTACTGAGGTGAACATGAGAAGGCATCACGCGTAGCGCATCGCATGATTGCCGAACCTTGACAGCGGCTCCAAACCGGACTACCGTCAATCAACGACTGACGGTACCGTCCCGATCTCCCTCTGCAAAGGGTGGGCGTTGCTCCACACCGAACCCGTACAGGGACAGTCACCGTGAGGAATCGACATGACCATTCCACGGTCGCGCGAACACCGTGTTCTCGTTGTCGGCGCGGGGGTGAGCGGCCTCACCAGCGCGCTGTGCCTGGCCCGTGCAGGGTTCGAGGTCGAGGTCGTCGCGGACAGGTTCGCGCCGGATGTCGTGTCGGTGGTCGCGGGCGCGCTCTGGGAATGGCCACCTGCCGTCTGCGGGCACCATCGGGACCAGGCCTCGCTGGCGCGCTCCAAGGACTGGTGCATGGTCTCCTACGAGATCTTCGACGATCTCGCTCGCGACCGGCAGACAGGCGTGTTCATGCGCACCTCGAACTTCTACTTCCGGCACCGGCTCGAGGAGCGGCCGCGCGAGCTGAGGAAGATGTGGGAGCTGGCATCGCGAGTGCGCGGGTTCGTGCGTGACATCGGGCTCGCATACCTCAACGGGGTCGATTCCTCAGCAGGCATACGGGACGCATACGCGCATCTCGCTCCCATGATCGACACCGACCGGTACATGGCATGGCTCCGCAGGCAGGTCGAGGATGCGGGGGTGCGGATACACCGGCGGAGAATCGAGGGGCGCCTCTCCGAGCAGGAGGCGCGACTGCAGCAGGAGTTCGGCGTCGCCGCCATCGTCAACTGCGCGGGCCTGGGGGCGATCGGGCTGCACGGCGCGTCGATGTACGCGCTGCGCGGAGCACTGGTGCACGTGCGCAACGACGGCCGCCGGATGCCCAGGGTCGACGAGGCACACTGCGTGTCGCCGGACGAGCGGGCGGGCGATCCGAACTTCATCTTCATCGTTCCGCGCGGCCGGGACGTCCTGGCGCTGGGCGGCCTCGCCGAGATCGACGAGCACGACCTCGAGGTGGGTTTGCACGACTACCCGCCGATTCGAGACATGTACGAGCGCTGCGTCGCGTTTCTCCCCGCACTGCGTGAGGCGGAGCTCGTCTCCGAGGATCCCGTGCGCGTGGGGCTTCGACCGTTCCGCCGGGCAAATGTCTGCCTGGAGCGAGAGCCGGGAACCAGGATCATCCACAACTACGCGCACGGTGGTGCGGGCTTCACCTTCTCGTGGGGATGTGCCCACGAGGTGACCGAACGGGTACGGGACATGAGGACGGAGCTGTGGAGCCCCGTCCTCGGGAGGCGGGAGCCCGTGATTGCGGGCTCTCTGCACCCCGCGTCGTCCCTTGCCGTACGTCAACCGGGTTGACAATGAGCAGGCAAAGGCCGGAGGAGGCAGGATGACAGTGCAGGTGGATGTGCAAGCCCAGGACGAGGTGACCGCCGCCTCGTCCCTCGCCGTCTCGGACGCCGCCAGGGCGCGGGCGGCGTCGGTCGTGGTCGACTCCCCGACGAGAGGAGGGCCGGTGACCGACGAGTTCCAGGCCCTGTGTGAGGAGTGGCTGCCGT
>JAQBPH010000076.1:0-4233 GCA_028287625.1 Chloroflexota bacterium
CGCCGGAGCGCCGGGGCCGAGCGCCCGGACACGCCCGGCGGCGGGGCCTTCTAGCGGCATGGGAACCACCATCCTGCCCCTAGGTACCGTCTCGCTCGCGGGGCGCGTGGGCTGGTACCCGGGCAGACGCGTTGCGTCGGCGTCGGCCTCGCGCGTGCACTCGGAGGCCGACGCCGCCAGCAGCGTGGGCATCAGCGCCACCAGCCGCTCGGCAGCCTGGCCGGCGGTGGGGCGAAGCTCCGGCTGCCTGACCAGCATCTCTGAGAGCAGCTGCCAGAGAGCGTCATGCAGGCCGTCGGGGCGCGCCGGCACCTCGTCGAGGTGGCGGCGGAGGATGGCCACCGCCGGACCGCCTCTGAAGGGGGTGCGCCCGGTCAACAGCTCGTAGAGGACGATCCCGGCAGCGTAGACATCGACGGGCGGCCCCACATCGTGCTGCTCCGCCATCTCCGGGGCCATGTACTCGGGGGTGCCGATGAGCCCGGTGGTGCGGGTCAGCGCCGGGCCGGTGGTGAGCCGGGCGATGCCGAAGTCGCTCACACGCGCGCGCAGCGGGTCACCGTGGCCGCGGTCGAGGAGGATGTTCTCCGGCTTGAGGTCGCGATGGACGATGCCGGCGCCATGGACGGCGGCGAGGCCGGTGAGCACCTGCGCCATGAGCCCGGCAGAAGGCGGGAGCCAGGGAGCCCCTCTCTGCGAGGTATCGGCGCAGATCGCCCTGGACCAGGTCCATGACGATGGCGAGCGTGTCCCCCTCGGCGACCAGGTCGCGGACCCTGACGAGGTGCGGGTGCGCCAGGCCGACGAGGATGCCGCGCTCCTGGAGGAAGCGGGCGACGATCTCGGGGTCGGCGGCCAGCTCGGGGTTGAGCACCTTCACCGCGACCTGCTCGCCGCCGCTGCGGAGGACGCCTCGCCAGACGCGGCCCATGCCTCCACGTCCGAGCGGCTCGAGCAGCAGGTAGCTGCTGCCCAGGGGGACTGCCTCTCCGGCTCCGCTCCATCCTCCTCGCTTGAGGAAGCCCATCGTCAGCCGCTCGGCGTGCCCGCCGGCGCGGCGTCAGCGTGTGGGCGCGGGGTGCCGCCCCTCGCCGCGGTGGTGGCGGCGGGCTCGCCGCGGATGTCCGGGCAGGTCGAAGTGATGGGGGACACGAGGATCCATCGTACCCACTCAGGACGTTCCCCCGGCCTCAGCCGTCCTCCCCGTCGTGGCCGTCGAGCGAGCGGAGGGCCGGCCGTTCATCACGCGGTACCGGGTATACGAAGATCGGCGAGGCGCGCCGGCGACGGGCGCTCGAGGCGGTCGAGGAGGCAGGGTTGTGAGGCAGGACTCGGAGCAAGGACCACGGCAGGCGCCGCCATGCCGCCGCCACGCGCTGGGATGCGCGGAGGGCGAATCGCGGCGAGGCGGGACGTCCGGATCCGCATAGCCGGGGATGCCCGTCCTCATCGGAACCTCGGGACTGCAGTACGAGGACTGGCGCCACCGCTTCTATCTCGGAGTACCGCAACGGTATTGGTTCGAGCACACGACGACGTGGTTCCGGACCGTCGAGCTCAACGTGAGCTTCTACAGGCTGCCGCGGCGGGAGGCCTTCGCCGGGTGGCGGGACAGAAGCCCCGGCGATGCCGTCATCGCGGTCAAGGCGAGCCGCTACCTCACCCACGTCCGCCGGCTGCGCGACCCGGCGGAACCGGTCGCGCGGCTGATGTCGCGGGCATCGGCGCTCGGCTCCAAGCTCGGTCCCGTCCTCATCCAACTTCCCCCCGACCTGACGGCTGATCCGCCGGCCCTGGCCGCGACGATCGACTGCTTCCCGGCGGCCACGCGGCTGGCCGTCGAGCCGCGACACGAGTCGTGGTGGTCGCACGAGGTTCGCGACCTCCTGGCCGACCGGGGTGCCGCGCTGGTCTGGGCCGACCGCGCCGGCAGCCCCTACGGCCCGCTCTGGAAGACGGCGGGATGGGGCTATGTGAGGATGCACTACGGCGATGCCCAGGTCCCGCCGAACTACCACCGCCACACCCTCGGCACCTGGGCAGCGCGGATCGGGGCGA
The DNA here is from genome assembly GCA_028287625.1 of Chloroflexota bacterium. GTDB lineage: Bacteria > Chloroflexota > Dormibacteria > Aeolococcales > Aeolococcaceae > CF-96. The sequence goes on from JAQBPH010000076.1 coordinate 2,059, forward strand.
CCTACAGCGACGACGAGGACGTCTTCGTCTACTTCAACAACGACGGCCGTTGCGCGGCTGTGGACAACGCGGTGACGTTCGCCGAGGAGGTGCGCGGGATCGGTCGGACCGCGACCCGGACGCCCGGGATCCGGCCGGACAGCTGGTCCTGACCTGCACGATGCATCGCCACCGGAGTTCTACGCTCTCGGCCGCTCCGTCTGCGCTTCGTTCGCCACGACGCCGGCGAGGACGTTACGGAGCTCGGTGCGCGAGCCGATGCCGAGCTTGGTGAAGACCTTGTGGAGGTGATACTCGACGGTGCGTGGGCTGAGGAAGAGGCGGGTGCCGATCTCCTGGTTGGAGAGGCCCTCCTGTGCGAGGCGGGCGATCTGCGCCTCCTGCGCCGTGAGGTGGCTACGGGTCTCCACGACCCTCGGCTTGACGGCGCGCTCACCGGTGGCGAGCAGCTCGCGCGCAGAACGGTCCGCGAAGGCCCTCACGTCCATCGACACGAACATCTCGTGCGCGGTGCGCAGCTGCTGGCGGGCGTCGAGCCGCCGGCGTTCGCCTCGCAGCCACTCGCCGTAGAGGAGATGGGCGCGGGCCAGGTGGGCCCTGGTGCGGATTCGACCCAGCCGGTCGAGCGCTTCTCGGAAGAGGTCCTCGGCGGCCCCGCCCTGCGCCAGCAGGGCGAGGCAACGTGCGCGCAGTCCCAGTGCCAGCTCGGTCCCGCTGTACGTCGCGAAATCGTACAGCTTCTGCAGGGCGGTCTTCGCGAGCTCGGGCCGGCCAGTCCGTGCCGCCGCCTCGACCAGCTCGGGGATCGCCCATTGGGGGGACTCACCCGCCGTACACGCGCGCTGAGCGGCAGCCAGCGCGGTGCCATGGTTCCCGAGGCCGTTGTGGAGGATGGCGGTCGAGTACTCGATGATGGCGATCGCCAGGCCCTCGCCCCGAGCCTCGGCGTCCGCGAGCATCTCCTCGGCAAGCCGGGTGTATTCCGGTTCGAGGCCGCGCCAGGCGGCGAGGTACACCTCGACAGGCGGGATGGACGGGCTCCCCGTCGCGGTCGTGATCGACCGCGCCTCCTCGAGCAGCGCCGCCGCCGCGGCGAGGTCGCCGGTCAGCACGGTCGCCGCGGCCAGGTGGGTGAGAGCGAGGGGGAGCAGGGAAAGCGCGCCGGTGTCGCGGGCGAACTGCACCGCGCGGGCGGCGAGGGTGAGCCAGGCCTCGTGGTCCCACAGCCACCACGCGGTGCGCATCGCCGGCTGGAGCGCGCGGAGGTCGTCGCCGTGAAGACAGGCGTCGAGCGCCCGCTTCAGCGTGGGCACGCCCGCCGCGTACCCCTCGGTGAGGAGCGCGGCGAGGCCGTCGAGCAGCAGGTCGCTCGCCTGCGGCGGCTCCGGCGCCGGCGGGGCGGCACGAGCCGCCTCAGCCAGCTCCAGCACCCCGCTCCCGAGAGAGGCGGCGAACATCGCCGCGTCCAGCGCCTCGAGGTACGTCTCCCGTGCAAGCCGGACGTCGAGCGGCTCGAGCCTGCGCGCCGCCGTGAGCAGCAGCGGAGGGGCATCGCGGCCACGCCGGGTGACGAAGGCGATCCGCGCGCGCATCCGCTCGAGCTGAGCGCGTCCCAGCTCGTCGAGGAGTGCCTCGTCCGCCACGTCGAGGAGCCCCGATGCCGCGGCGGCCGATCCCGCGTCCAGGCTCGCCTGGGCGGCGGTGAGCACGCGCTCGGCCCGGCGGCGAGGGTCAGGGGTGAGCGCGGCGGCCCGCTCGAGGAGGGCCGCCGCCGCCACCAGGCTTCCTCGGCCCTGGGCACCGTCCGCCGTGCGCTCGAGCTCGTCTGCCACGACCTCGTCCGGGCCGGGCGCGGCATGGGCGCGGTGCCAGACCCGGCGCTCGGGATCGAGACCGGGGTCGATGGCGTCGGCGAGCGCTCCGTGGACGGTGCGACGCTGCTCCGGCGACGCCGCCCCATAGACGGCGGAGCGCACCAGCGGATGGCGAAACGAGATGCGCGCGCCGAGCTCCACCAGTCCGCCGGCCTCCGCCGGAGCCGCCGCGTCGACCCCGATGCCGAGCCGCGCCGCCGCCCGCCACAGCAGCGGCGCAGCGCCGGTGGGCTCGGCCGCCGCCGCGAGCAGCAGCAGCCGGGTCGCGGCCGGCAGCTGCTCGACCCGTCGTGTGAAGCTC
>JAQBPH010000088.1:0-6917 GCA_028287625.1 Chloroflexota bacterium
CCACCGGCTGGCCGTCGGGCCCGGTGTTGGTGGTGGCCAGCACCACCGTGCCGGCGCTGGCGGCGCGCACCGCGGTGCCGGTGGCGATGCCGAGGTCGAGGCCGGTGTGGAAGTGCGGGTAGTGGACGCCCTGGTAGGTGAAGGGGTACTCCAGGGAGAGGTCGGTGGGACCGAAGAGCTGGGTGATCGGCCCGGTGGCCGGCGGGTAGAGGTGGCCCGGGGCCAGCTGGACGGCGCCGCCGGAGGCGACGGCTGCGGCCTCCGCGGTGCGCTCCGCCCGGGTGACGGCGATCTCCTGGGCGAGCTCGGCGGCGCTGTCGGGATCGCCCGGGACGAGGTCGGCGACGATCACCGCCAGGCCGCCGCCGGCGTGGTACACGAGCCGGAGGTCGGGGGCGTCGGGGCCGAGGTCGGCGCCCGGGGTGGTGGGACGGACCGAGCTCACCTGGTACTGGAAGCCGCCGTACGAGGTGTCGACGTGGATGCTGTCGCCCACCACCGGGCTGGGGATCAGCAGCGAGCCGCCACCCACCAGGACCATCGAGCGGGGCTCGCCGGGATACCCGGTGCGGGCGTCGTGCCCGACCTCGTCGGGGTTCTGGCCGAGGCCCTCCACCAGGTTCACCGCCGTGGGAACGCGGGGCAGCCGCACCTGGGCGAGCACCGAGCCGTCGGCCAGCCGGGGGCGCAGGCTCAGGATGTGGGCGCTGGCGCCACCCGCCGCGGTGAGCTGCTGGGCCGCGGCCGACGGCGTCGCCGGGGCACGGCCGGCGGAGCGGGTCCCATGGGGGGCGGCCCCGGCGGTGGTGACGGCGAGGATCCCGGCGACCGCTGCACCCGTGGCCCCGAGGGCCATGAGGAGCCTGCCCGAGCGAGGACGGCGGAGGCGGGGAGCTGGGGGCATGCCACGAGGTAGGACGGGCCAAACCCTCCAACCCTTGCGGTCCGTGGGAACGTGTGGCGGAGTTGACCGATCGGGCGGCGCCTACACTACACTGCGGCGGCCGCATCCGCGCGAGCGCGGGGGGCGGCGGCGGGTGGCAGGAGCGGTGGCAGGAGGATGTGTGCAATGGCTGCTGTCGCCCATGGCTGAGGTGGTGCTCGCCTCCGGCGACGAGGCCAGCGGGCTGGCCACCATGCTCGGCACCCTGCTCGCCCAGAACGTCGAGCGCCATCCCGAGAAGTACCGCGACTTCCGCAGTGTCAACGCCTCGGTGGTGTTCGACATCACCGACCTCGGCTCGGCGGTGACGCTGAGCTTCGACGGCGAGACCTGCACCGTCCTGGAGGGCGCGGTGGGCAGGCCGCGGCTGCGGCTGCGCACCGACTCGGCGACGCTGATGGGCCTGAGCCAGGTGCGCATCGGCGCCCTGGGGCTGCCCAACTACGTGGACTCCGCCGGCCGGGCGGTGCTCCAGGCCATGGCCACGGGGAGGCTGCGCATCCGGGGCATCCGCCACCTGACGACGCTCAACCGGGTCACCCGGCTGTTCTCGGTCGTCTAGAGCCATTCGACAAGAGGAGTACCGGAGCTGTGTCCGACGAGAGGCTGCTGGTGCTCGGGGCGGGCACGATGGGATCGCAGATCGCCCAGCAGGCGGCGCTCTGCGGGATCGAGGTCGACCTCGTCGACATCTCCGCCGACCAGCTCGGCCGTGCCGTCGACCAGAACCGGCGCCTGCTCGAGGGGCGGGTCGCCAGGGGCAGGCTGGAGGCCGTCGACGCCGAGGCGGCGCTGGCACGGGTCACCGCCACCGACGACCTCCCCGCCGCCGCGGCGCGGTGCGACTGGGCGATCGAGGCGGTGCTCGAGCAGCTGGAGCCCAAGCGCCAGGCCTTCGCCGAGCTCGACCGGCACCTCCCCCCCCACGCCGGCATCGCCACCAACTCCAGCAACATCGTGAGCTCGCGGCTGGCGGACGCGACCGGCCGTCCCGAGCTCTGCTGCAACATGCACTTCTTCCATCCCGTGCTGGTGATGGACGTCTGCGAGGTGGTGTGCGGACCGCACACCGGCGAGGACACCGGCCGCCGCGCCGTCGCGTGGAGCCGGCGCATGGGCCGGGCCCCGGTGCTCATCGAGAAGGAGATCGACGGCTTCGTCGTCAACCGCATCCTCGGCGCGGCGTCCCGCGAGGCCTTCACCCTGCTCGCCGGTGGTGTCGCCACTCCCGCCGACATCGACGCCGCGGCGCGGCTGGGGCTGAACTGGCGGATGGGCCCGTTCCAGCTCGCCGACTTCAGCGGGCTCGACACCGTCCACGACGTCCGCCGCGACCGCTACGAGAGCTCCGGCGCCCCCGGAGACCTGGCCACCGTCGACGTGCTCGCCAAGCTCATCGCCGAGGGCCGCCGCGGCCGGAAGAGCGGCAGGGGCTTCTACGACTACTCGACCGACCCGCCCACGCCGCTTCCGGTGCCCGGCATCGACTGACGCCCCGCCCGGCGCAGCTCGGCGAAGGCGGCCTCGGTGAGGGGCAGCCCGGAGGGCCGGCCGCAGGTGGGGACGTAGCCGCGGGTCCGCTGCTCGCTGCGCAGGTGATCGCAGGCCTCGGCGGGGAGCAGCTCGTGGCTGGCCGGCCAGAGCGGCGCCGTCGACAGCGGCCCGGGCTCGTAGCCGGGGCACATGGTGGCGTCGATGCGCGACCGGCTGAAGGGACAGAGCGGGAGCATGCCGGCGCTCATCCCGGCCTCCGGCCGTGGCTGCCGGGCGCGGTGCCGAGCCGGGTGAGGTGGCTGCGGGTGCCGGCGTCGAGCGCCGCCTCGAGACCGGCGAGGCGGGTGCGCTCGAGCGTCCAGGCCTGGTCGAACACGTAGCCCTGGGCGGTCATGCTCGGGTGGAGTCTTGCCCGCCGGTACCGCTGCCGTGAACCCCCCGGTCTGGGTAGTCAGGTTCCGGCGGAGGAGGCGGGGCCCGGCGCCGCGGCGGGGCGGGAGGTGCGCAGGCTCACCCCGCAGGCCCGGGCGGCGACGACCCCGGCGGCGACCAGCACCAGGGGCATCACCCGGCCGGGCGCGGTGAGCGGGCGCCTGCCGATGTCGAGGACCAGATAGGCGGCGAGGTTCAGCATCACCCACCCGCAGGCGACGGTCGCCAGCCGCCCGTCGCGGACCCGGACCGGAGCCGCGGCCCAGGCCACCGTCCACGCCAGCGCCGGCGCCAGCAGGGAGAGGTCGTGGGTCAGCAGGTGGGGGGCGGCGACCAGGGAGAGGGCGACCGCCCCCGCGAGCGACGGCTCGAGCAGGTCGGGACGGCGCCGGGCGCGGTCGCCGAGCAGCCAGCAGGTGCCCACGGCGACCACCGAGCAGGCCGCGGCCAGCGCCTGGGCGGTGGCGCCGTCGCTCAGCCAGGAGCCGAAGAGCCCGGTGAAGCCCAGCAGGGTGGGGAGCGGCGAGTGGGTCGCGGAGCCGCCCAGCGACTCGACCCAGGCCAGGCAGGCCGCGGGCCCCGCGAGCAGCAGCGAGGCGGCGACCACCGCGGCGGCTCCGGCGGCGGCCCCGGCGATGATGCGCCGGTCGCGCCAGGCCAGCATCCAGACGGCGAGACCGAGCGCGAGGTGGGGCTTGGCGAGCAGCGCACCGCCGATCAGCCAGGCGCCGGCGCGGGCGCGGTGGCCCCGCCGCCAGGCGGCGTAGGCGAGCGCCAGGCTGAGCGCGGAGACCCCGTCCCACTGCCCGTGGAGCAGGAGCACCCCGCCGCCGACCCCGGCGAGCCCGCCCAGGAGGGCGGCGGCGCGCAGGCCGGCGGGCGCTCGGGACGGCCAGGGCGCGTGGCGCACCGCCAGGGCGACGGCGGCGACGAGCATCGCGTACTGGAGGAGCGACGCCAGCCGGTAGGCGGTGGGGAGGTCGAGGAGGGTGAGCGGCGCCACCAGCACGGCGGTGAGCGGGGGGGTGATAAAGGGGAGGTTGATGAAGGTGACGTGGTAGCCGGGCGGGATCAGGGCGAAGTGGCGCGCGATCTCCAGGTGCTGGTCGTAGAGGTTCCCGCCCTGGAGCCACACCGTCGACGCGACATAGCTCGCCGAGAAGTCGCTGCCCACCTGGTCGACGCGGCCGAGCCCGGCCCAGACCGACAGCTGGTAGGCGAGCAGCGTCACCGCCAGCCCGCAGACCAGCAGGATGAGGCGGCGGGCGCGGGGCGAGGAGGCGGCCATCCCGAGGACCGTACCCCGCCGCGGGCCGCCGTCCCGCCGCCGCGACCCGCTCTCGACGGAGGCGTCACCGGCAATACTGGTGACGAGTCACACCACGTGGGGGAGGCAGGCCGTGCAGTCGCACCATCTCATCGGCTGGCTGGTCATCGGGCTGATCGCGGGGGCGCTCGCCGGGCGCCTGGTGGAGGGCCGCGGGCTCGGCTGTCTCGCCAACCTGGTGGTGGGCGTCGCCGGGGCGGTGATCGGCGGCGCGATCATCGACCAGCTCGACCCCAACGCCCGGTTCGGGTTCCTCGGCTCGATCGTCGTCGCCTTCATCGGCGCCTGCCTGCTCCTCGCCGTGCTGCGGCTGCTGAGCGGGGGCAGGCCGCTCGGGGGCGGTCGTCCCGGGACCTCCGTCCGCTGAGGCGGCGCGCGGCGACGGCCTCCCTATACTCGCGATCGACCAGCTGTGCACAGGGTGATCAGATGCTCCAGAAGATCGACCACATCGGCGTCGCCGTTCCCGACATCGAGGCGGCCATCGAGGCCTACACCCAGCTCTTCGGCGTGGGACCGTCCCACCGCGAGGTGGTCGAGTCCGACGGCGTCGAGACGGTGATGTTCGAGGTCGGCGAGTCGCGGATCGAGCTGCTCGGGGCCACCGGTCCGGACTCCAGGATCGCCGGCTTCCTCGCCAAGCGCGGTGGCGGGATCCACCACGTCGCCTACGGCGTCGAGGACGTCCAGGTCTCGCTGGATCGACTCGCGGCGCAGGGCCTTCAACTGCTTGATACCCGGCCGCGCAGGGGCGCGGGCGGCAAGCTGGTCGGCTTCGTCCACCCCAAGGCGGTGAGCGGCGTGCTCACCGAGCTCTGCCAGGACGACCCGGCCGCGGCCGAACACGGCGGGTGACCCCGAGCGGCGACGCCGCGCCGGAGCGGGAGACCGAGAGCGGCCTGCCCCTCGAGCCGGCCTACCGCGCCGGCCTTCCCGAGCCGGCGCCGCCGGGCGAGTTCCCCTACGTCCGCGGGGTGCGCGCCGACGGCTACCGCTCGCGGCTCTGGACGATGCGGCAGTACGCCGGTTTCGGCAGCGCCGAGCAGACCAACCAGCGCTTCCACTACCTGCTCCGCGCCGGCCAGACGGGCCTGAGCACCGCGTTCGACCTGCCCACCCAGATGGGCTACGACAGCGACGACCCCATGGCCCGCGGCGAGGTGGGCAAGGTGGGCGTGGCGATCGACTCGCTCGCCGACGTGGAGGCCCTGGTCCACGGCATCCCCCAGGACCGGGTCACCACGTCGATGACCATCAACGCGACGGCGTCGATCCTGCTGCTGCTCTACGAGCTCGCCGCCGAGCGCCAGGGCATCGCCGCCGAGAGGCTGGGCGGCACCATCCAGAACGACATCCTCAAGGAGTACGCCGCCCGGGGGACGTTCATCTTCCCGCCGCGGCCGTCGATGCGGCTGGTCACCGACACCTTCGCGTACTGCGCGCAGCGGCTGCCCCGCTGGAACACCATCAGCATCAGCGGCTACCACATGCGCGAGGCGGGGGCGACGGCGCCCCAGGAGATCGCCTTCACCCTCGCCAACGGCATCGCCTACGTGCAGGCGGCGGTCGACGCCGGCCTCGACGTCGACGCCTTCGCGCCGCGACTCTCCTTCTTCTTCAACGTCAGCAACGACTTCTTCGAGGAGGTGGCCAAGTTCCGCGCGGCGCGGTCGCTCTGGGCGGAGATCATGCGCGACCGCTTCGGGGCGCGCGACCCGCGCAGCCAGGCGCTGCGCTTCCACGCCCAGACCAGCGGGGCGACGCTCACCGCCCAGCAGCCGCTGAACAACGTGGTGCGCGTCGCCGTGCAGGCGCTGGCCGCGGTCTGCGGCGGCACCCAGTCGCTGCACACCAACTCCTACGACGAGGCCCTCGCCCTGCCCACCGAGCAGGCGGCGGAGATCGCGCTGCGCACCCAGCAGCTCATCGCCCACGAGGCCGGCGCCGCCAACGTCGCCGACCCCCTGGGCGGCTCGTACCTGGTCGAGTCGCTGACCGTCGGGCTGGTCGACGCCGCCCGCGAGCTGATGGACCGCGTCGACGAGCTCGGCGGCGCCGTCGCCGCCATCGAGGAGAACTTCTACCAGCGCCATATCCAGGACGCGGCGTACCGCCACCAGCGCCTCGTCGAGTCCGGAGATCGGGTCATCGTTGGCGTCAACCGCTTCACCGAGACCGGGCAGCGGGACGTGGAGATCCTCCGGGTCGGCGCCGAGCTGGAGGCGGCCCAGGTGCAGCGGCTGCGCGAGGTGCGCGCCGGCCGCGACCAGGCGGTGGTCGACCACGCCCTCGAGGCGCTGCGCGACGAGGCCGAGGGCACCGGCAACCTGCTGCCGCCGATGCGCGAGGCGCTCGCCGCCTACGCCACCGTGGGGGAGGTGGCGGGGACCCTGCGCGGTGTCTTCGGGATGTACCGGCCGACGGCGGTCTTCTGACACCAGCAGCCACGCGGCGGTCACGGTGGATGACGGGTCGGCATCGACCCCCTCGGGCGCAGCACGATGGTCCATCGTGTCCCGAATGGTCGATCACACCCGGCGGGAGGAGGCATGGCACCTCGCCTGGGTGATCGCTGACATGCAGCGGCTCGACGCCGGCGGGCACCTGGGCGCCGAGGGCCGCGCGCTGCTGCAGCGCTACCGCGACTGGTACACATGGCTCGCCGGGCCCGCCCCCGCCACCCCTCCCGCCTCCGCCGGGGCGGTCCCGCCCCCGCCCCCC
>JAQBPH010000089.1:0-2548 GCA_028287625.1 Chloroflexota bacterium
AGACCACGCCCGCCGCCGCCGGAGCGGTCCACCGCGCCGGCGACGCCGCCGCCCGGCCGCCCGCGAGCAACGCCGCACCGGCGAGGTAGGCGCCGCCCGGGTAGAGCAGCACCGCGACCGCGGCGGAGAGGAGGGCGAGGGCGTCCATCAGCCGCTCACCGCGCTGCCGAAGACGCCGGTGGTCAGCCAGGCGGGGGCGAGCCCGAGGCCGAGGAGACCGAGCGCCACCGTCCAGGCGAGCAGCCGGGTCACCCGCGGCGCGGGCATCGCGTCCCCCGGCCGCCAGCCACCGGCCAGCGCGCGCGCCGCCGTCCCCAGCAGCGCCGCCGACGCGACCAACCCGGCGAGCAGGGCGGTGCCGTTCGCCGCCGCCAGGCTGAGGAGCACCAGGTAGCGGCCCCAGAAGGCCGGGGTGGGGGGCAGGCCGGAGAGGCTGAGCCAGGCCAGCCGCCGCTGCCGGTCGAGGGCCGAGCGGGCGCCGTGGAGGAGCAGCGGGCCGGCGCCCATGTGGGTGAGCACGAGCACGAAGCATCCCAGCCGGCCGGAGGCGTGGGTGCTGCCCAGGCCCGCGGCGGCCAGGGCGAGGTCGGCGATCAGCACCCGCCCGTACCGGGCCGGCTCGGCCGAACGCAGCGCCATCAGGCTGCCCCAGAGCGCGCTGATCACCCCCAGGCAGAGGAGCACGTTGGCGAAGGGGTTGCGCGCCCCGGGGGGCAGCCCGGGCAGCAGCACGGTGGCGCCGAGCAGCACCGTGGGCGCCACCAGCAGCGCCCAGGGGGCGACGTCGGCGCCGCGCACCACCCCGATGGAGGCGGCCGCCCAGCCCCCCAGCGGGATCAGGGCGAGCAGCGCGGACACGCCGGCGGCGAGGCAGCCTCCGGCCAGTGCGGTGCGGGTGTCGACGGTGGCCCCGGCGCCGGGGAGGAAGGCGGCCGCGGCGATCAGCGCCGCCGCCCCCAGGCCGGCGATGCGGCCGGCGGCGAGGGTGGCGCGGTCCGGGGCGGTGGTGATCCAGCGCACCGCGATGGTGGCCACCGCGATGGCGAGGGCGACGCTCCAGACGATGGCCACGGTGGCGGAGAGGGCGACGGCGCACGCCGCCCCGGCGGCGCAGGCGGTGAGCACCTCGCCGCCGTCGAGGCGCGGGGCCAGCGCCAGGGTCAGCGCCAGGGCGAGCCCCGCCGCGACCAGCAGGCCGGCGGCGGGACGGCCCAGGGCGAGGCTGGCGCCGTAGCGCGCCGAGGCCGCCGGGCCCGGCCAGGGGGCCACGGTGGAGACGCCCAGGGCGCAGAGACCGGCGACGGCGGGCACCGTCCAGGCCAGCCGCCGGCGATGGCGCAGCGGCCCCAGCAGGAGCGCCGCGAGTCCGCCGGCCCCCCACACCCCGGCGAGCAGCAGCGGGGTCACGCCGCCGCCCCGTGAGCGGCCGGGTGGTGGTGGCGGCCGCGCAGCCAGCCGGCGGTGACCGCGGCGGCGGGAGCCAGGCCGGCGGCCACCATCGCCTCGGGCAGGGCGCTGGGCCCGGCCTCGAGGACCCACGCCACCGCGCCGGCCAGGGCGACGGTGGCGGCGCCGACCAGCAGGTCCTCCAGGGCACGGGCGCGGAGCAGCCGGATCGCCCCCACCAGCCAGATGTAGGCGGCGGCGAAGACCGCTCCCTGCGCCGTCCCCGCGGCGCCGACGAGCACGTTGAGGCTCACCCAGGAGGCGGCCACCAGGGCGACCGCCGCGGCGGCGGCGCGGATGCTGCGCGGACCGAAGAGCGCATCGCGCGGCGCCACCACCGGCACCAGCGGGTCGAGCCCGGGCACCCTGCCCATCCACTCGGCGCCGCGGCGGGCCGCCGGGTCGAGCAGCGCCGCCGCCAGGCCGGCGCCGGTGACCACCGCCGCCGCGGGCAGGCCGCCGACGCTGGCCGCCGAGGGCGCGAGCGCCAGCCCGGCGACCAGCGCGGCGATGCCGACCGCCCGAGGCCCGTCGACCAGGGCGGCGACGGCCCCCCCGAGAAAGCCGAGGGCGGCGATCAGGGTCTGGCTCATCGGAAGATGACCAGGCAGGCGGCGGCGCCGGCGAGGACCACGACCAGGCCCGGCTGGGTGACCAGCCAGCGATCGACGGCGGCGAGCGCCTGGGTCCCCCTCGCCGCCGCCGCCAGGCCGCGGGTGGCCAGCCCCAGCAGCCGCAGCTGCAGCGAGGGCCAGGCCTCGACCAGGGGTGGCGGGGGCGTACCGGGGCGGCTCGGCTCGCGCCTGGGAGCGGCCACGCCCTCGATCGCGGCGGCGGAGGCGGCGGCGACCACGGCGAGCAGGGCGGCGAGCTCCAGGTACCCGCCCGGCCAGCCGCCGCCGGCGCCCTGCACCGCACCGGCGTCGACCACCCCCGAGGCGCCGGCGTCGGCCAGCGGGTCGACGATCCCGCCGAGGGCGAGGCCGGGCAGCAGGCCGAGCACCACGCCGGCGACCACCGCCAGGAGGGCGTCCAGCCGCGGACGCCCCCAGGCGAGCCCCGCGGGCGCCGAGGCGAGCGTCGAGCGCGCCGCGGCCGCCCC
>JAQBPH010000109.1:0-6231 GCA_028287625.1 Chloroflexota bacterium
GGGAGCCATCAGCGTGTACACCGTGGGGCGGTGGTCCAGGGCCGCCTGCGGGGTCAGCGCAGGGTCGACCGGCCCGTCCGGGACCGGTCCGGTCACGAGGTGCATGGAGCGGTTATACGGCGTGCCGCGACCGGGCGGTGGAGGGATGGAAGGGCGGAACCCCAATGGGGTCCCGCCCCGCCCTGCCCCCGACGAGACGGGCCTGGCACCCCCAGCTGGTACCCGGCACCGGCGGACGTCCGCCGGGCCGTGCTGCCCGGTCTGTCGTGAAAGCGGCATGGTCGGTGAGGTCGGAGCGAACCGAGCCTCCACTCCTGCAACGGTGCCGGCGCCCGCATCTTGCGCCCGGCCGCAGCGTCACCGCGCCGCAGCACCGGCCAGCGCGGCGGAGAAGGTTTCGAGGTCGGCGTCGGAGAAGAGCGCGAAGCGCACCTCGCGCAGCGGCGTCCCCTCCTCCTCGAGCGCGTCGCGCGCCGCGGCCACCGCGATCGGCGCCGCACGCTCGACGGGGAAGCCGTAGATGCCGGTGCTGATCGAGGGCGAGGCCACGGTGGCGCAGCCCTCGGCGGCGGCGAGCGCGAACGCGGTGCGGTACGCGGAGCGCAGCTGGGCGTCGCACTCCTCGGCGCGCCCGGCGCTCCAGCGCGGCCCCACGGCGTGGACGATGTGGCGCGCCCTCATCCGGTGACCGGAGGTGATCACCGCCGACCCGGTGGGGCAGCCGTCGGGGTGGCGGCGGCGCAGCTCCTCCTGCAGCTCGCGGCGGCCGGCGGCGCGATGGATGGCGCCGTCGACGCCCCCGCCCCCGGCGTGATGGGCGTTGGCGGCATTGACCACGGCGTCTACGTCCAGGCTGGTGACGTCGGCGCGCGCCACGGTGACGCGCCCCGCGCCCGCATGCAGCTCCCCGGACGCTCCCGCCACCGCGCCTACTCCGGCTGGTCGACCGCCGAGAAGGCGAGGCAGGCGTTGTGGCCACCGAAGCCGAACGAGGTGCTGATCGCGAGCCTCGGCGACGCCGTGCGTCCCACGTTGGGCACGTAGTCGAGGTCGCACTCGGGATCCGGCTCGTCGAGGTTGATGGTGGGTGGCAGGTAGTGGTCGTACATGGCCAGAATCGCGACCATCGCCTCGAGGGCGCCGGCGGCGCCGAGCAGGTGCCCGGTCATCGACTTCGTCGAGGACACCGGGATGAGCGGCGCGCTCTCCCCGAACACCGCCTTGAAGGCCCGGGTCTCGGCGGCGTCGTTGAGCGGGGTGCTGGTGCCGTGGGCGTTGATGTAGCCGACATCCTCGGGCCGCCGTCCGGCGCGCTGCAGGGCACGCTGCACGCAGCGGATCGCCCCCGAGCCGCTGGGGTCGGGCGCGGTGATGTGCGAGGCGTCGGCGGTGGCGCCGTACCCGGCCACCTCCGCGTAGATGCGCGCGTTGCGGGCGAGCGCGTGCTCCCGCTCCTCGAGCATGAGCACGGTCGCGCCCTCGGCGAGCACGAACCCGTCGCGACCCCTGTCGAAGGGCCGCGACGCGCGCTCGGGGTCGTCGTTGCGCGTCGACAGCGCCTGGGTGATCGCGAACGACGCGATGGCGATCGGGGTGATCCCCGCCTCGGAGCCGCCGGCGAGGGCGGCCACGGCGTCGCCGCGCTTGATGATCTCCGCCGCCTCGCCGATGGCGTGGGCGCCGGACGCGCAGGCGCTGACGATGGCGAAGTTCGGTCCCTTGGCGCCGAGGTCGATGGCGACCATGCCCGCCGCCATGTCCGCGATCATCGTCGGCACGGTGAAGGGCCACACCCGGCGCCAGCCCTTCTCGTGGAGCGCCAGGGTCTCGTTCTCCATGATGTCGAGCCCGCCGACGCCCGAGGAGATGATCACGGCGACGTCATCGGCCTCGGCGGCGATGTCGAAGCCGCTGTCCGCGGCCGCCTCGCGGGCGGCGACCACGCCGAACTGGATGTACCGGCTGGTGCGCCGCGCCTCCTTGCGCCCCATCGCCTCGGCGGGGTCGAAGCCCTTCACCTCTCCGGCGATCCGCACCGGGTACTCGCTGGGGTCGAAGCGGGTGAGCGGGCCGACGCCGCTGCGTCCCTCGCGGCACGCCTCCCAGGTGGAGCGCCAGTCGTTGCCGAGGGGCGTGATCGCACCCAGCCCGGTGACCACCACCCGGCGCGCCGGTCCAGACCCGTCGCCGTTGCCGCTCGTCATGTCCCTACTCCCATCGGCGCCCCGAGAGCGTGGTAGCCGCCGTCGACGTGGAGCACCTCACCGCTGACGGCACGCGCCATGCCGCTGAGCAGGAAGAGGACGGCGTCGGCGACCGGGCCGCTGTCGGCGCTCTCCCACCCCAGGGGCGCCTGCTCGGCCCAGCGGTCCTTGAGCCCCTTGAACCCCGGGATCGACCTCGCCGCGATCGTCTCCAGCGGGCCGGCGGCGACGGCGTTGACGCGGATGCCCTGCGGCCCGAGGTCGCGCGCGAGGTAGCGCACCACCGCCTCGAGCGCCGCCTTGGCGGGGCCCATCCAGTCGTACAGCGGCCATGCCACCGAGGCGTCGAAGGTCAGCGCCACCAGCGCTCCCCCACCCGCGTCCCGGTCCGGCATCAGCGGCGCGAGCTCGGCGCCGAGGGTCTTCATCGAGAACGCGCTCACCTGCATGGCGGTCGCCACCGACTCCCAGGGGGCGGTCATGAAGCCACCCCCGAGGCAGTCCTCGGGCGCGTAGCCCACCGCGTGCACCGCCCCGTCCAGCCCTCCCCAGCGGCGCCGCACCTCCTCGGCGACGGCGGCGACCTGGTCGCCGCGGGTGACGTCCATCTCCAGCACGTCGGGGACGGGGTCGAGCCGGCGCGCGCTCTTCTCGGTGAGCGTCATCGCCCGGCCGAACGAGGTGAGCAGCACCTCGGCGCCGGCGCGCTGGGCGGCGTCGGCGATCGCGAACGCGATGCTCCGCGGGGTGAGCACCCCGGTGACGAGCATGCGCTTCCCCGCCAGCAGGGCCGGCACGGTGGCGGGAGCGGAGGTCACGTCGGTCACGCTGCACACCCTAAACCGTGACGCAGGCGGGGGGTTATGCGGCATCCCACCGCGCCGTCGACGCTCATCGCCGCGCCGACCGGTGGGAGCGCAGCGCCCTGACCCCCAGCGCCCCGGCGCCGGCGGCGAGGGCGACGCTCACCGCGCCGACCACGACGTGCACCAGGAAGAAGCCGTCGAGGTGGTGGTCGGGGTAGACGTTGCGCACGAACGTGACCCAGACGTACAGGTTCCAGACGGCGAGGCCCACCAGGTACCAGGCGGCGCGGCGGGAGATGACCATGACCGGGAGTCTCCTCTCTAGGGGGTGGCCGGGGTGGCGGCCGCGTCCGCGCAGCGGACCAGGTCGAGCATCCGCTCGTGCCAGGCGGGCGACCCGGCGAGGATGTCGCCGGAGCGGTAGACGCCCCGCGGGTCGCCCTCCCAGTCGGTGACCACGCCACCCGCCTCGAGCATCAGCAGCGAGCCGGCGGCGACGTCCCAGAGCGAGAGGCCGAGCTCGAAGTAGCCGTCGAAGCTGCCCTGGGCGGTGTAGGCGAGGTCGAGGCTGGCGGCGCCGGCACGGCGCAGGTCCTCGACGCCCTCGAAGGTTGCTCTGAATATCCGCAGGTAGCGGTCGCGGTTCTCGGGGCGGCGGAAGGGGAAACCGGTGGCGACCACCCCGGTGCCGTCGCCGGCCACCGAGAGGCGGCGGCCATGGCGGTCGTGGGCGCCCAGCCCCCGGGCGCCGCACCAGAGGTCGCCGATGAACGGCGCGCCCACCGCCCCGGCCGCGGGAAGGCCGTCGACCAGCAGGCCCACGCTCACCCCCACCACCGGGAACCCGCGGAGGAAGTTGGTGGTGCCGTCGATGGGGTCGACCGCCCACAGCGGCCCGGCGCCGCCGCTGGCCACCGTCGAGGCCGACTCCTCGGCGAGCACGCCGATCTCGGGCGCGCCGGCGGCGAGCACCGCGAGCGCGGCGGCCTCGGCGGCGCGGTCGGCGGCGGTGACGTAGTCGCCCCGGCCCTTGCTCTCGGTGTCGAGGGCCAGCCGGCCGTCCCGCCAGCCGGTCACCACCTCGCCGGCCGCCTCGACGGCGCGCACGGCCAGGTCGCGGAGCTCGGCGAGAGGGCGCATGGCGGACAGCGTATCCCGACGCACCGCTCCGCCGTCCTGGGCCATGATCGGGTCAGCCATGGCCGAGATCCTCGTCGGCACCGCGAACTGGGCCGACCACGAGCGCTTCTACCCGCCGGCGCTGGAGAAGGGGGCGCGGCAGCGCGAGAAGCTCACCTACTACGCCCGCTTCTTCCCCATCGTCGAGGTGGACACCACCTTCTACGGGATCCCCCGGCTGAGCACCGTCGAGGGCTGGCTGCAGCGCACCCCGCCCGGGTTCCGGTTCAACGTGAAGGCGTACCGCTCGCTCACCGGGCACGAGCGCGAGGGCGGCCGGCCGCGGGCCCCGACCCCCGAGGAGGAGCGCGACTTCCTCGCCGCGATCGCCCCGCTGCGGGAGGCGGGCCGGCTGGTCGCCGTCCACTACCAGTTCCCGCCCTGGTTCAGGAACACCCCCCAGGCCCGCGACGCCATCGCCCAGGCGCGCGAACGCCACCCCGACGACATCGTCGCCGTCGAGTTCCGCCACCGCTCCTGGTTCGACGACGGCGCCTGGCCGGCCACCGCCGAGCTGCTCGGCGAGCTCGACGCCGTCTACGTCGGCGTCGACGCCCCCCAGATCGGCGACGCCACCGCCCCGCCGCTGCTCGCGGTGACCTCGCCGAGGCTGGCGATCGCCCGCTTCCACGGGCGCAACCGGGGCACCTGGTACATCCGCGACGCCGCCAGCAGCCGCGACCGCTTCGACTACCTCTACCGCCCCTCGGAGCTGCGCGAGTGGGTCCCGGCGATCCGGGCCGCGGCCGAGGCGGGCGTGCCTGTCCACGTTGTCATGAACAACAATCGCTCCAACTACGCGGTGGTCAACGCCTTCGACCTCGCCGCCATGCTCGAGGTGCCGCTGCCCGCCCCGCCGCCGCCCGTCCTGGAGACCCTCCGCGAGCGTGACGGCCGGCTCCCCGAGTGGGCCGCGGCCGGCGCCGCCGACCTCGACGCGCCGCCCGGCCAGCTCGACCTGGGGGTCTGAACCGCTCGGAAAGGGAAAACCCGGGCTTCTTTCTGGCGCCGGAATGCGGGAAGATATCGGCCGGCGGTCGGCCCCGGCCGGCCGCACGCCCTGGACGTTCCCAACCCACGGTGTCCGGCCCGCAGCGAGAGGGGTGCTGTGGCCGACCTGGAACCGGCTCCGGGAGGAGGTACCGCAATGGCTATGGTCGCTCCACGACGCAACGAACGCGGACGGCGTCCCGCCCCGAGTGGTGTGGTGTTGCGCAACGAGGTCGAGACTCACGAGGTCGAGGTGGCGCGCGCGCTGAACCAGTGGGCGGTCACGGTCACCAGCCTCGCCGACGGTCGGATGATCTGCCAGGACTTCTTCAACCGGCGCTGGGAGGCGCTGGCCCGCGCGGAGGACTTCGTCAGGCTCCTGAACCGCAAGGAGCCGCCACCCGGCTGGTAAGTCAGCCGGCCGGGGCCCCGTCCTCGGCGCCCGTCCGGGGGAAGGTCACCGGGAGCACCACGTCCTCGCCGTCCCGGCGGACGCTGAGGGTCATGGTGTCCCCGGGCCGCCGGGCGGCGACCGCGGCGCGGAACTGGTCGGCGCCGCCCGCGAGGGTGTAGGCACCCACGCCGGTGATCACGTCGCCGGGGCGGATCCCCGCCTCGGCGGCCGGCGTGCCGGGGGTCACCCTGCCGACCTCCACGCCCCACGCCGCGGGCAGGCCCCGCTCGCGGGCGAGGTCGGGGCTGACCGAGCGCACCGCGGCGCCGAAGCTCACCGGGGGCTCCTCGGCCTGCTGCGACGGGAGGAGGCGGGCGAGCTGGACGGGGTCGTAGCCGACCACCATCCGCTCGCCGACCTGGACGGCGGGCACCGCCACCCGGCCGAGCCTGCCGAAGAGCACGGCGGAGGCGGACGGGTCGCTGTGCACGTCGCGGGTGGTGAAGCGATGCCCCCGCGAGCGGAGGTGGGCGACCACCGCCTCGGAGTCGGGATCACCGGGACGCACGTAGACGGTGATCGGAGCAGCCGCGGCCATGCCCTAGTCGCCCCCACCCCCGGAGGGCGCCTCGGCGGCCGGGGCGGCCGCCGCCGGTGC
>JAQBPH010000560.1:0-2725 GCA_028287625.1 Chloroflexota bacterium
CGAGCGCGGAGGGCCCGCCGCCGGCGCGGGTGGCGATCAGCTCGATCCGGCCGGTGGGGGCACGGTGGAGGGCGGCGACGCCGAGGCTGGTGCCGGCGGCGAGAACCACCAGGAGGACGGCGCCGAGCAGGGCGCGCCGGGGCGTCGTGAGCCGTCGGGAGACGGCGGGATTGCTGGTCATGGGGGTGCAGCGGGTAGCCTACTCGCCCGGCGCCGTCGCCTCCGTGCGACGCTGCTACCCTCGCCCGACATGGTGACCACCACAGGGGACGGTCCGGCGACGCGGCCCTCGCTGCGCACCCGCGGCCTCTGGGTGACGCTCGCGGTGGGCACGCTGGTGGTGGTCTACGCGGTGATCACCGGGGGCCGCGACTCCGCCAATCCCGGCGCCCCTCTGCCGAGCGGGACGGTGACCTTCCCCGAGACCGTGCGCACCCACGTCCCGGGTGCCGTGCACTACGACCGCACCCCGCCCGCGGGGGGGCCCCACGACCCGAGGTGGCTGAACTGCGGCGTCTACACGCAGCCCGTCCGCGACGAGAACGCGGTCCACTCCCTGGAGCACGGGGCGGTGTGGATCACCTACCTGCCCTCGCTGCCCGCCGGCCAGGTGACCGCCCTCCGCCACACCGTGCAGTCCCACTACGGCGGCGGCGACCGCTACGTGATCCTCAGCCCGTACCCCGGCCAGACCGCCCCGGTGATCGCGACCGCGTGGGGGAATCAGCTCGCCCTGCAGAGCGCCACCGACCCCCGGGTGGCCGGCTTCATCGAGCACTTCCGCGAGGGTCCGCAGACCCTCGAGCACGGCGCCCCCTGCGCCGGCGGCATCGGCGCCCCGGCAGGGTGAGCGCAGCTCACAATCGGAGGTCCCTGCGGGCGACGCTCAGCCAGAGGAGGGTGTAGAGGACCTCGGCGGCCAGGCAGAGCATGCCCCCGCTCGAGGTGAGGGTGCGGAGGCGCACGTCGGGGAGGCCGCGGGTGCCGGCGATCAGGTACAGCACCGCCGAGGGGGCGGCGACCAGCACGCCGAGCGTCCAGGCGCCGCGGATGCGCAGCGCGATGCCCACGACGGCGGCGAGGGTGCCGGCGGCGTTGAGGTAGAAGAGCACGGCGAGGTAGGGGACGGCACGGCGCACCAGCTCGGCCCGGTCGAAGTGGACGACGCCGCCGATGGTCAGCAGGAAGACCCCGGTGACCGTGACCGCCAGCGAGGCCACCTCGACGCGCATGCCCGCGGTCGCCCTGGGAACGGTTCTGCCGACCGAGGACATGCCCTTCTCCTTCTGCCCGGAGGTGAGGGCACCATTGTCGCCCGGCGCGCTGCGCCGTCGCCGGTCACCGCTTCGGAAGATGCTCAGGCGCCGACCTGGAAGCTGCCCGAGAGCTGGGCGGCGGTGATCCCCACCTGGGCGCAGTTCAGCGCCTCCGGCGAGTAGAAGATCAGCTGGATGCCCACCGGCTGGCCGGCGAACTCGCCGTCCTTCACGGTGCCCGTGCCCACCAGGGCGGCGAGCACGTCGCTGAAGTGCACCGTCAGGGTGCTCGACCTCCCGTTGTTCCACGCGACCCGCAGCATCGCGCTGTGGTCGCCGCGGAAGCAGCCGATCGAGCCCGCCCCCAGGGCGGTGACCGTGCCCGAGCTGAGCGTCGAGTCGCTCGACCCGCAGGTCAGGCTGCCGGTGAACTGGTAGGTGGTGGGGTGCTCCTGGTAGTTGACCAGCGGTGCCACCGCCCCGGCGCCGTTGAAGCCGCACAGCGCCGAACCGGACTCGGCCCCGGCACCGAGCGGGGCCGCTCCCACCCCGGCCATGGCCAGCGCGGTCGCAACCGTCGTGACCGATACGCGTCGCAGCATCCACCGTCCTCCACAGACTCCTGTATCAGGTAAGACGGTGCCCGCTGTACGGACGTTGCCGCCAGTTTCTGGGGATACGTCCGAACACGACGTTCCCACGTACAGGGGATGACGCCGCCCCGACCGTGGGAGAACATTGGCCGATGCCCTCCACCCTGGCCGCCCTGCCCCTCTTCAACGAGCTCCACCCGGCCGACCTCGAGCGCCTGGTGGCGGTGATGTCGCCGCAGGCCTTCCGCCGGTCGGAGCGCGTGATCGGCTCCGCCGACGGCCGGTCCCACGTCTTCGTGCTCGCCCAGGGCCGGCTGCGGGTCTGCTCGGTGACCTCGGGCGGCCGGGAGGTGACCCTCCACCGCTTCTGCTCGGGCAGCGTGCTCGGCCTCGCCAACCTGGTCTCGGCGCTGCCCCCGGCGGTCGACGCCTTCGCCGAGACCGACGGGGTGCTGCTGCGCGCCCCCGCGCGCGAGGTGGTGACGCTGATGGGCTGCATCCCCCGGCTCGGGCTCGTCCTCCTCCGCGAGGCGCTGCGCCAGCTCCACGACGCGGAGGAGTTCGCCCGCCGCCTCTCCCAGTCGTCGGTGGAGCGGCGGGTGGCGGCGGCCCTGCTCGAGCTGGCGATCCCCCCCGAGGGCGCCCCCACGTCGCGGGAGCACCTCGCCAGCCGCGCGGCGGCGAGCCGCGAGTCGGTCTCCCGCACCCTGCAGCGCCTCGCCGGCCAGGGCGTGCTCGAGCTCACCGGCCGGCGGGTGCGGCTGCGCGACGAGGAGGCGCTCCGCCGCCTCGCGTGCCCCAGCGACGGCGTGCCCTGCTACGGCGGGGCCGACGACGAGCGCATGCCCCCCGGGATGTGCACGCCGGAACGACCTC
>JAQBPH010000119.1:0-10188 GCA_028287625.1 Chloroflexota bacterium
GGAGGCGGCCAGGGCCTGCTGCACGGCGTACATCACCCTCGCCTTGGTCGGATCCACGTCGGCGGCGAAGTGGTGGACGAAGTCATCTTCCGACAGCCAGCCGTAGCCTCGCTTGTCGGTGAAGAGGTGTGCCAGCGCTGGGGTCACCGGTCCCTGGGACAGCAGCGCCCCGAGGGATTCGCCCTCGTCGAGGCCGAACGCCGCGATATAGACGAGGCCGACGACGTTCGGCGCATCGGTGCCCAGTGCCGTCATGACCTGGCCGCCGTACGAGTGTCCGGCGACGATCGTCGGGCCATCCTGGAACTCCAGTACCTGACGCAGGCGGGCGACATCGTCCGCGAGCGACGTCAACGGAAACTGGGGTGCCGTGACGTGGAAGCCGTCGGCCTGCAGCCGCTCGATGACGGCACTCCAGCTCGAGCCATCCGCCCACGCGCCGTGGACGAGCACGATGTTGGGTCGGTCCTTCATGTACGAGGTCTCCTGGTTGGGTTGAGCGTCACGTTGATGACGCTGATGGCGTTCGAGAGGACGTGTCTATCTGGATGGCGCACGTGCCGCGTCGAGGATCAGGTCGGTCACCGCGTCCGGATGGGAGACCATGGCGACGTGCGAAGCTGAGATCTCCACCGTGGTCGCGCCCGCTCGCTTGGCCATGAACCGCTCGGTGGCCGGGGGGATGGCGTGGTCATCGCTCGCCACGAGGTACCAGGACGGAATCGTCCTCCACGCAGGCACGCCGGACGGCTCGGCCTCCACCGCGACATCGAATGGCCGCTGCGTTGCGGCCATGACCGCGGCGGTGCTGGTCGGCACGTCAGCACAGAAGACGCTGTGGAAGACACTGGGCGTGATGTACGCGTCGACCCCGCCCGGGTAGGGCCTCAAGGTCAGTGCCGACAGACCGACCTCGCTGCCGGGATTCTTCGCCTCGAGGGTCGCGATGGAATCCCCGGCGTCGGGCGCGAAGGCAGCGATGTAGACGAGCGCCTTCACGTTCGGGTGACCGGTGGCGGCATCCGTCAGCACCATGCCGCCATACGAGTGCCCGACCAGAACGATCGGGCCGGAGATCGTCGCGAGAATGCTGGAGAGATATGCTGCATCGTTCTGGAGGCTGCGCAACGGGTTGGCCGGAGCGACCACTGTGTACCCGCGGTCCTCCAGCCGTTCCACAACTCCGTTCCAGCTCGACGCGTCGGCCCAGCCGCCGTGGACGAGCACGACGGTGGGCTTCGGACCTGCTCTCTCGTCGGCTGCGGCACTCGCTGACGGCCGCGATCCGACGCCGACAGCGACAAGGGATCCGATCAGCCCGAGCAGAGCCAACTTCGCCGCGGGGCGCCCGTGTAGGGGCTTGATGGTCATGTGTAGTCTCCTCGATGGATGGACACCGATGGTCTGGTCGTATGCCTCGCAAGGGTGTTCAGGGATCCCAGCTCGGCGCGGTGGCTACGTACACGCTCGCAACCATGGTGGTCGGCGACAATCGCACGGTCGTGCGCTCCATTTCGCTGCCGGCGCTTGTGACCACGGCGCCGAGCGGCGTACGGTCCATCACGCAGCACTCCCAACCGGGGACTCGCTGCGGTGGGCGCGCGCGGCGGTGGCCGGTCGGTAGCGTGAGATGACCGCGGTGATGTCGAGGTCGGCGCCGTCCGCCGCGGCCTCGCCGAAGAGCTCACGGACCAGTGCGGTCACGGGCGCCTGCGCCTCCGACCGGTGGAACGTGTCGAGCGCCAGGTCGAGGTCCTTGAGGAGGTCGCGCACGGCGCCGAGCGTGGGCTCGTGCCGGCGGTCGACGAACCCGGCCCGGCGCATCTCGAGCGACGGCACCAGGCGGGCGAGCACCCAGAAGACCTCCTCGGGGTCAAGGCCGGCCGCCTCGCCGGCGGTCTGCAGCTCCGCGGCGGCCATCGTCACCGTGCCGAGCATGCTGTTGGCCACCAGCTTGAGGCGCGCTCCGCTGCCCAGGGCGCCGACATGGCGTACCTCGCCGAGCAGCCGCAACACGGGCCGGACGTGCTCGACGTCGGCGGGTGCGCCGCCGACGAGGATCGCGGTCTCGCCGCGGAGCACGGCCGTCGGAGCACCGACGATGGGCGCGTCGACGAGCGTCGACCCGGTCGCGGCGAGCTGGGGCTCGAGCTCCGCCAGCAGCCCGGGTCCAGAGGTGCTCATCTCGACGAACACCTGCCCGTGCGCGGCGGCGAGCGCGCCGACCGGGCCCCGATACGCGGCGCGCACCGCGTCGGGCCCGGTCAGGCTGGTGATGACGACGTCGGCGTCGCGAACCGCGTCGGCAGATGTGGCGACGACGCGTCCGACGCCCACCTGCTCCGCGCGAGCTCGAGTGCGGTTCCAGAGGGTTGGCTCGAGGCCGGCCCCATCGAGGCGCCGGGCAAGGGCCGATCCCATCCGCCCGGTGCCGAGAATGGCGACCCGTGCCCTCACGCCAGCACCCTCCCCCGTGCGGCGCCGTCGTCGGCCAGCCGCGGCCAAGCCTCGTCGGCTGTCGTCTCCAGAGCGCTGTGCATGCCTGTCCTCCTCCTGTGGTGCCGACCGGGGTGGTCTAGGTTCTGATATTGAACTCAGAAGGATCATAGCAAGGCTGGGTTCTAAATAGCAACCCTGGTGCTATGCTCTGGGGATGATGGACTGGAGGCAGCAGAGTTCCGAGAACTGCTCGATCGGCCGCACCCTCGCGGTGATCGGCGAGAAGTGGACGATCCTCGTCCTCCGCGAGCTGTTCAACGGGGTGCGACGGTTCGACGAGATGCAGGCCCACCTCGACATCCCCCGGCCGATCCTGAGCGATCGCCTGAACCGCCTGGTGGACGAGGGGGTGCTCACCCGGTCCGAGTACCGTGACCCCGGACAGCGGACGCGCCACGAATACCGGCTCACCGAGATGGGGCTGGACCTCCAGGGCGTGCTCATCTCGCTCATGGAGTGGGGCGACCGATACCGCGCCGATCCCGCCGGCCCGGCACGGGTTGTCCGCCACCGCGGCTGTGGCGAGCCCCTCCATGTCGACCTCGTCTGCGCCGCGGGACACACCGTGACCTCGGCCCGGGACGTCGTGGGGGATCCGGGACCGGGGGCGCGACCGCTCCTGGCACCGGCGGGTTCCCGACCCAGGTCGTGAGCGGAGTGCCTTCGTACACCTGGAGTTGCGAGGCGACGGCGAGCGCCCTCTCCACGTCGTCGCGGAGGACGAGTTCGAACCCTCCGTCGACCCTCAGTACCGCAAGTTCCGCCTTGACGGAGACAACACCATGACCAGATTCGCTGCCAGCCCTCTGTCCTACGAAGTCTTCGTCTCGGACGGGGTGCAGAGGGCCCGCGGCGAGCTGCCGAACGGCGACCCAATCGTGTCCTCACCGGTATCGTCCACTCTGATCTACGGGGAGCAGGAGGCGGTTGTGGCCGACGTGCCGTTCACCCGCGAGCAGATCGAGAGGGTTGGCGACTGGATCGAGCAGTCCGGCAAGCGACTGGCGTACATCTACGTCACCCACGGGCACGGCGACCACTGGTTCGGCAGTGCGCAGCTCGTGAAGCGCTTCCCCGGCGCCACGGTGTATGCGACCGACGGCACGATCGAGGTGATGCGCAAGCAGGCCGGGGACGGGCGTGAACAGCTGTGGGACAGGGTGTTCCCGGGCCTGATCCCCGAGAGCCCCATCCTCGCTCAGCGGGTTCCCGTCGAGGGGTTTCTGCTGGAGGGCAACGTCATCCAGGCCATCGAGGTCGGCCACACCGACACTGATCACACCTCGGTGCTGCACGTGCCCTGCATCGGCCTCGTCGTCGCCGGCGACGCCGTGTACAACGGCGTGCACCAGTACTTCTTGGAAGGCGGCGACGGCGGCTTGCAGGAGTGGCTCAAGGCCATCGACCGTATCGCGGAGCTCGAGCCGCGCTCGGTCGTCGCAGGCCACAAGAACAAGGACCTCCCCGACGACCCGGCCATCCTGGATCAGACCCGGCAGTACCTCCGGGAGGTGATCCGGCTGCTCGACGAGAAGCCGACCGCCCGCGAGTTCTTCAACCAGATGATGGACCTCTTCCCCGACCGGCTCAACCCAGGACCGGTGTGGTATGGAGCACTCGGCCTGCTCGGCGAGTGAGCGTGACCGGCTTGTCCGCCGATACGGTGAAGTCCATGTGGGACTGCTCGCTGTGCACAGGCGGTGGCTCTTGATCAAGTCGCAGCGGCACGATCTGGTCGCATCCCTCCGCTCACATCGCTCACGGCGGTCGGTGCCGGCTGAAAGGAGGTGTCGCGAGTTCGAGCGACGAGAGCGATCCCGGCCTCTTCGTGGAGCCATTCGCCGATCCCCAGGACGATCGGAACCAACTGCTTTGGTGTCTCGAAACCGCCGCCAACAATAATGAGCTCCAGGTGCCCGGAGAACCGGTATGTGTCGCCAGATATGCCCGATCCAGTACATCGCCTCCGAAGTGAACCACTGAAATTCAGATGTCGGCATGCTCGGACCCTGGTTCCGCTCCGAGGACGCCGCGGCCTACCGCCAGGTCAGGTCAGCGGGCCGGGCCGGGCATGCTGCGTCTGACCCTCGGGCTCCGCCGTGCTCACGGCACCCATCCGGTCCCTGCGGTGCTGCTGCCGACGCCGACGCCGCTCCTCTCGCTTCTCGTCGCGCTCCCTGCGTCGGTCCTCGGCGGCGATCGTCCTGAGCAGCTTGGTCTTCATTCCTCGCACCCGCGAGCGCTCCACGGAGGGGACGGGACCGCCGCCGCGACGACCTCCAAGACGGTGAGCAGGCGGATGCCGCCAGGGGTCTGGACTCGCACCTGGTCACCTGGCCTGCACCCGAGCAGTGCGCGGCCCACGGGCGAATCGATGGAGACGCATCCCGGCGGGGCATCAGCAGTGGCCCGTGTGACCATCGTGTGCTCATGCTCGCCCTCGGCATCCCGCACCCGAACCCTGGATCCCGGCACGACGGCGCCGCTCCTCGGCGTGCCTGCGGCGCTCGCCTCCCGGTCCACCTCTTCCCCGGACATGCCGTCCACGAGCGCCAGCGCAGCCCGTCTCAGTCGAGCGACGACCCGGCCGATGTCAGCTCCGTCTGTGAGCGCCGCATGGGCGGCGTCTCGGGCGGCGGCGAGCGCGAGGCATGCCTGATGGCCCTCGACGCCGGAGCAGGTGACCGCCGCGGCACCGGAGGCGTCGACGGCGGCACATGCTTGCGCACGCACGAGCACGAAGGACACCAACGCGGCGCCGCCTGCCCGGCACATGGCCGCCTCCCGCGCAGCCCATCGCGCGCGTCGGAGCGCGGCGTCGTCCCCCCCCTCCACCGCTCGTGCCTCGGCCAGCAGGCCGGCCGCCCGCATCCACCCTGGGAGCCACACCGAGGTGCACCACGACCACAGTCGCGCGCCGTCGTCACCGCCGTCGGCACGATCACGCCGGCCGGCCCTCCGGCGCAGTGCGGCCATGACCCGAGTCCGCCCCTCCTCGCCGCTCGCGAGGTGCCAGCAGATGAGGAACTCCAGGATCACGTCCTCCCCTGCAGTCCCCGTCATGGAGCCGTCCTCCATGGGCGATCTCCGTGACGGCGCGCGAGCCCCCCGCCGCAGCGGGCCGAGCACCTCATCTGCGGGCTGACCAACGCCGCGGCGTTATCATTCGGGACATTCCCACCGCCCACACTGGGCCGGCATGGAAACAGTCGGACCATGAGGTATCGCTCCGTCTTTGACATCCGGACCGTCGCGCCGACAACTCGGCGGCGTGCCCTCCAGACTGGCCGACTGGCGGCAGCGATGGGAACGGGCGTCTTTGTCCCCGTTGTGTGTCGGGGACCCCTCCATCGGGGATGACCCCAAAGCATGACCTCCGGCATCGGCCCCGACCTGCCCCTCGCCGACATGCTTCGCACCGCCCGCCGGCGCCAGTGTCTCACCTTGCAGGAAGTGGCCAATCGCGTGAACAATGCGGCGACGGCCGACGGCCGGCGGGGCGTGGCGACCAATCGGAAGAGGGTCAGCAGTTGGGAGGGTGGCGAGGTTCCGCGGCCCGAGACACTGCGCTGGCTGGCGCGCGCCCTGGACCTCGACCTCGAGGGGCTGACCCGTGCCGCCGATGAGCAGGTGACCCGCCGGGAGGCCCTGCGCGGTGGGGCCATGCTTGGCGGTGCTTTGCTCCTTCACGACCCAGGGCGCCTGCTGACGCTGATGGGCTCGCTCAGGGGGCTGGATGCCGACCCCATGGCCGGCGTCCCCACGGTGAGCAGGCGACTGCTGGAGGATCTGCACAGCATCGCGCATCACCACGGAAAGCAGTGGGGCCGAGTGGCGCCCAGGAGCGTGCTACCGGCGATCAGGACCAACCTCGCGCTTCTCCGGGGGTGGCTGCCCGCCAGCATGACGCCCGACCTCAGGCGGCACCTGCACCTCGTCACCGCTGAGACCGCCTGGCTGGCCGGCTGGCTCTGTCGGCAGCTCGACAACCGCGGAGACGCCGCCGGGTACTGGGCCTGCGCTCGGGACCTGGCAAGGCAGGTGGGCGAGAAGCCGCTCCTGGCCCACATCCTGGTCGCCACCAGCTCGCTGCACTCCGCCGTCACGGGCCGTTCGGACGGCGACGCGCCGACGGCGCTGGCCCTGCTGGACGAAGCGGAGACCGTCGCCGGACCACGATCCTCGCCGGCACTGCAAAGCTGGGTCCTGGCCAGGCGGGCCGAGGAGCACGCGTCCGTGGGCGAGGCCGCCACGGCGGCCAGCGAGTTCGACAGGGCCGAGCGTCTCCTGGACGGTTGCCTGGCCGGGGACGGCCTGCTGGCCGACTGGGACCACGAGCGGCTCACCCTCTGGCGGGCCCACTGCGTGGTGCGTCCAGACGCCGAGTCCCCCGCCAGCGCCGTCGCCGAGGCGATCCGCACGCTGGAGAAGGGGTTGGCCGGCCTGGCTCCGTCCAGGGTCTACGACCGATCGAGGGCGCTGATCGAGCTGGCCGAGGGGCACGTCACGCAGCGCGACGTCGACCAGGCGTGCGCGGTGCTCCATGACTCCCTGACACTGACGGGCGATGTCGGGCTCGTGAGCCACGGGCAACGGGTTCGGCGAGTCCGCCAGCGGCTGGCGCCATGGCATGACAGCTCCGCCGTCAAGCTGCTGGACGAGCGGCTGATGCTCCACCCCTGACGTCAGGAGGATCGGTCGAAATGAAGAACTACTCGCTCCGCATCCGGCCGCAGTACCTCCAGGGGGTGCTGGATGGCCGGAAGACCATCGAGGTCCGTGTCGCCTACCCGCACCTGGCGAAGATGTCCGCTGGCGACACCCTGACGTTCAACGACCAGCACGCGTATCAGGTGGTGAAGGTCAACCGGTACCCCGGCTTCGACGCTCTGCTCGAGGGCGAGGATCCCGCAAGCATCGCCCCTGAGATCTCGGAGCCCGAGGCGCTGCTGCGCGTGCTGCATGAGATCTATCCCCCCGAGAAGGAAACCCTGGGAGTCCTCGCGATCCACATCTCGCCCGTCCACGGGGCCGGACAGCCGGCGCGGGGCGCGCCCTCCCGGTAACGGTCAGCACAAGCCATGCGACTCGAGGGCCTTCGTGAGCTTGCGCTGCGCGTGGCCAGGTCGGGAGCGGCACTCGACGCGAATGGCACGCTGCTCGCGGCCTCGGAGCGCACGACGAGAGCGGGCGGCGTCTCCACGTCGCATCCGGAGATGGGAAGGGCATCATGGCCACGGGCTTCCCCTACCACGACCCGCGGCTCCTTCCGCGGTTCCGGCCGGTCCTCGACCGCGCCCTCGCCACCTTCGAGGACCGGCGCCGGCCCGGATCAGCCAGCCTCGACCTGACCTACACGGCCCAGGCGACCTTCGACTGCTTCTTCGAGCGCGGGTTGATCCTGTGCCGCAGCAAGAGTGTCGGTGTCGGCGGGAGCGCCGATCTCCAACACACGAAGCCGTCACCCTCTTGATTGCGTGCCCGCCTCCTCCACGCCGGATGACATGGTCCGGACGGATCTCCAAACGATCGCACCGGTGACTGGGACGCCAAGTACAGTCATATTCCCACTGACCCCAGAGGGCCAGGTGATCACGAGCATTGCCATTCAGGTAGTCCTGCGGGCCTCTGTTAACAGCGATTTCCCAAGAGATACAACAACTTTTTAATAGCCACTGCAACCATGACTTTTCTGTTAGGTTAAGGGTGACCCGCCCGAGCCCGGCGGACCAACAGTCGGAAACATGAAATCGGCCCGGCCACTTCGGCGTCATGCCTGTCCTCGCCTGGGCATTTTCATGTCCACTGCTCACCCTTTTCAAAGGAGACCCGATCATGCATTGATCGAAGACTGCATTCTCACAGAGCGCTTGCTCATCAATCGATGAGCGAGTCGGTCAAGTCGTCACTGACAAACACGTCCTTTCGTTCGACTAGTACAAGAAGACGCTCATGCGATTCATTCGCACGCTCCAGAGCCTGGGCTGCGCCGCCGTGCTGGCCGCAGGCACCGTCACCCTCATCGTCCCGACGACCGCGCATGCGGACGTGGCCTGCAACGAGCAGGCGCTGGTCGACGCGATCAACGCCGCCAATGCCATGGGCGGGGGCACGGTGACCCTGGCCAACCCCTGCACCTACGTCCTCACCAGCGGCCACGGTGGGGGAGGGAACGACGGGCTGCCACTCATCACCACCCCCATCACCCTGTTGGGCGGCGCCAACAGCACCATCACTCGCTCGCAAACGGCGGCCCCCTTCCGCATCGCCGAGGTCACCGGCACCGGTGCCCTCACCCTCACGTCGGTCACCCTCAGCGACGGCTACGCCGTCGGCCTGCTCGGACTGGCCGGTGGCGACGGCGGCGGCATCTACAACAACGGCGCTGTGACCCTCACCAACAGCACCCTGTCCGGCAACCACGCGGGGGCCAAGGGCGGCGGCATCTACAACGGCCTCGGCGCGACGACGTTCACCAGCAGCACCGTGTCCGACAACAGCACGGGAAGCCTGCTCAGCGCTGGCGACGGCGGCGGCATCTACAACAGCGGTGGCACGGTGACGTTCACCAGCGGCAACCTCATCCGCAATCAGGCAGTGGGCGCGGTCCTCGGACTGGTCGGCGGCACGGGCGGTGGCATGTACGACAACGGCGGCACCGTGACGTTCACCAGCAGCTTCGTCCAGACCAACACTGCCAGCCGGACCGCGGGCGGCATCCTCCGCAGCGGCGGCATCATGACGATCACGACCACCGCGATCACCGGTAACACCCCGAACAACTGTCTCGGCAGTTCCCCTGCGGTGCCCGACTGCACCCACTGACGACCGTCGACAGCGTCCCGCCCTCACCAAGAGACGAGAAAGGGCCGCCCACGGGCGGCCCTTTTGCGTGGGCCCGGGACCCGACGTCAGATGGGCAGCCGGGGAGGGACTCGGGGAGTGGCTCGAGGGCCGCGGTGGACTATCAGGCGGCCTCCATCTCCGGGGTGTAGCCGGCGTCACGCGCCGCGCCGTTGTTCCGGGCGCGCCGGGACAGCTGCTCGCGGGCCGCGGCGACCTTGGAGAGATCGCCCGCCCACGCCTTGAGGGCGGGGTCCTGCAGGGCGCGTCCGTAGGAGAAGGAGAGTCCCCAGGGGAGGTCGCCGGCGGCGTTCATCGCCTGCAGGTGCTCGGTGGCGAGCGCGGCGCTCTGCCCTCCGGAGAGGAAGGCGATGCCGGGGACCGCCGGGGGCACGCAGCGGCGCAGCACCGCCAGGGTGCGCTCGGCCACCTCCTCGACGCTCGCCTGGCGGGCGGCCTTCTTGCCGGGGACCACCATGTTCGGCTTCAGCACCATGCCCTCGAGGGCGACGTCCTGGAGGTGGAGCTGGTCGAAGACGGTGTGGAGGGTCTCCTCTGTGACCTGCTCGCAGCGCTCGATGGAGTTGTCGCCGTCCATCAGCACCTCGGGTTCGACGATCGGCACCAGCCCACCCTCCTGGCAGAGGGCCGCGTACCGCGCCAGTGCATGGCCGTTGGCGACCAGGCAGGCCCGGCTGGGGATGCCCTCGCCGATGGTGATCACCGCCCGCCACTTGGCGAAGCGCGCGCCCAGGCGGACGTACTCGGCGATGCGCTCGCGCAGCCCGTCCAGGCCCTCGGTGACCTTCTCGCCGGGGTGCAGCGCCAGGTCCTTGGCGCCGGTGT
>JAQBPH010000155.1:0-11913 GCA_028287625.1 Chloroflexota bacterium
GATGCCTTCGATCCGCGAAAGCTCCCCCAGGTGCGCGCCCTTTCCGCCAACGACCGCGACCTGAGTCTGGTCGATCTCCTGGAAACCCAGCACGTAGCTGCCCATCCGTCCACCTTCCCTTGAGCCCCCTCGGGCCTCTCTCATTCCCACTGTAGGTCGCGCGGACGGCTGCGGGCCGTCGCGTCTCCCCAGGCACAGCGGTCACCGACGACGAGCGGCCTGTCCCCGTGGATGGTGCATGGGCTCGCCGCTGGCCCACGTACAATGGCAGTGTGAGCAGCCAGCGAGTACCCGGTGGCGTGGTGCATCAGCTTCCCGCAGACCTGCGCAAGGCGCTGATCGCCAACACCACGGCACTCGATGCTTGGAAGGGCATCACGCCTCTGGCCCGCAACGAGTTCATATGCTGGGTCGAGGATGCCAAGCAAGAGAATACCCGAGAACGCCGCATTCGCCGGACGCAAGAGGAGCTGGAGGAAGGCCAGCGTCGCCCCTGCTGCTGGCCAGGGTGCACGCACCGCGAGCGCACCGGCAAATAGGTGTGCGCGCCTCCGCCGCCGTGCCCGGTGCATGACCTCGGCGGACTCCGGCGGTATCGTCACCGGCGACGGCGGCTCGACTCCGCAACCGTGCGTTGGCTCATCCAGAAGAGCGTCGCGTCATGGTGATCCGAACCAGGTGGTCAGAGCGTCGCGCAATCCGGTATCTGTGCCGCCTCCCACCCAGGCAACGTATCCGCAGCGATGCCGATGGGACGGAGACGCGGAGCACGGGCACTGTGCCGAGGAAGTCGGCGTTCGCGTCACGGAAATTTCGCTTCCGCTAGCCCTTTGATCGCCGACCTGGCTGGCGGTCGCTCATCCCGACCCGCGGCGGCGTTGGAGGCGCTGGAGGCGCTGCGGCTACTCGACCTGCACTGGATGGCGGAGGCGACTTAAAAGAAGTCGGACACGGGCTTATCAACCGGTTCCTGGAATGGAGGTCTGCTGCGCAAATGTGTATCTGGAAGGGGACTCGATGCGCAGTGCCGGACTCCCCCCCCCCTTGGCCGTTCTTGCTGCACATAGGACCGTCCCGCGTGTACAGCACGTCACACCTCGCCCCCAGCGCACTGGCGACATGGATCGCGTCCTTGGATCGCAGGCCCTGCCAGACAAGGTCACGAGCAGCCTCCGCCACCACTCTTGTAACGTCGACCAGAAGCACGTTGGGACTCTCAAAGAAGCTACGGATTAGCTTCTCTGCAGTAGGGCTGGGACGTGGCTGATTACGCAGCCATAGGACTTCTGCAATGGTCAGCGCCGACGTCACAATCTGGAACAAACCCTTTTCGGACTCCGACCACATAGCCTTCAGGCGGGCGATGTAGTCGACGTCCTCCGGGGGATTGAGTTTCCGCCTAAGTCAAGAAAGACGACTGCGTCCCAGTAGGGCCGCTTCGGATTACCCATCGCGCGTCCGTCGAAGCTCTTCCATGGGGTCCTCAGTAGCCTGACCGAGTATCCCAATGAAACTACCAATATCCGCTACGCCATTGCGCAGGAAGCGAAGTTCCGTCACATCCTGAACACGATCCGGACGATTCGGGAACCGAGTACGCTTGCCAACCACGAGAACCCTGGCCTTTTGCTCTAGACCGCGGACCACATCTGCCAAACGACCCTCGGGCAGCTCGCACGAGACAGCCCGCTTGGTAACCGCGTCATATACCGTGAATGTGGGCCTTCCATGCACATTTACGGCTTCAATCGTCCCCTCTGCTGCGCCGAAGGACCGGTCGGACTTCGCGGCGAAGGCCTGTGCCAGGATGGCGGTCGTCGGCGTGATGATGGCCACCCTGGGTACCAGGGGCGAGGACAACCGGAATCCACGCACGTCCGGACCGGTGAGATTCACAAGGTCGAGCAGGTGGTCAATCGCCGCAGGGGTGTAAATATCGGGGAGCGGGGCGGTAGCCTCGATCGCTTCTAAACCACTAAACAAGGCACTGAGCACGTTTGGACCGACGTCGCCGAACCCGTCCTTGGCCTCGGCTTCGAGAGTCAGGCTCGCGCTCCCGCCCACCGCCATCTCACTGATAAGCCAGCGCAGCGAGGGCTCCGACTGACCACTCGCCTCGCGGTCCATCTCATGCAGCAGTCCCCGGAGTGCCCTGAGAGTATCGTCGAACAGATCGACGCTCACGTCGTCGGCGTCGATGAGCAGTGAGAGAGGAGTGGTACTCACGGCGGCGTCGACCCTCGGTTCGGACTGTGACCTACGAACAAGTGTACGCGCACCAGTACAGTTTGGCGCGATTTTGCCGCAAAGTCGATGATGGTACCGGATGGTAGGCCAGCAGGTGGGGGCGTCACGGAGCACGTCGCACCTAGCCGACGACCGTCGTCCTGCCCGGGACCGCACTGAGGTGACCGCACCACCGGCCGTCGTCGAGTGCGACGAGGCCGATGTTGCTCACCACCTCTGCACCGCTGCTCCCGGAGCGGGCCGTAGGGCCTCTCCGTGGCTGGCACCCAAGCGGAGGAGGTCAGGCCGTGAGGCGTGGTACGAAGCATCCCCGTACGATCGGTGGGCTTGCAGCCCTCACGGGTCGGACAGATGCCACCCGGGGGGCCGCGCGTGGCGGCCCCCCGGTGGCCCTCAGCCCGCGGTGGCGAGCGCCGGGGCGACGCCGTTGGGCTCCGTCTCGCCGTCGGGGTCGCGCTCGCCGGCGCCGTCGCGGCGGTCGAGCAGCTGCATGATGTCGGCGACGATCTCGGTGGTCACCTTGCGGAGGCCGTCGGAGCTGTCGTACTCGCGGGTGCGGAGCTTGCCCTCGACGTAGACGCGGCGACCCTTGACGCAGTAGGCGGCGCAGATCTCGGCGAGGCGGCCGAAGCTGATCACGGTGTGGAACTCGGCGCTCTCCTGGCGGTTGCCCTCGGCGTCGCGCCAGACCGCGTTGGTGGCGATGCGCAGGCGGGTCATCGGCGAGCGGGCGGCGATGCTCTCGGCGTCGCGGGTGAGGTTGCCGACGAGGATGACTCGGTTGACCATGAGGGTTCTCCGTGGCGGGGAGCGGCGCTCCCCTGGGTGAGGTCGAGCGACGGGTCCTCGGGGAGGCCGTCGCGGCGGATCTCGAAGTGGAGGTGCGGTCCGGTGGAGTTGCCGGTGGAGCCGACCGCGCCGATGACCTCGCCCGCGGCGACGGTGTCGCCGTCGGCGACCGCGACCGCGCTGAGGTGGCCGTAGAGGCTGCTGAGGCCGTCGCCGTGGTCGAGCAGCACGTGGAGGCCGTAGCCGCCGGGCGACACCACCACCCGGGCCACGCCGGCGAGGGTGGCGCGCACCGGGGTTCCGGCCGCCGCGGCGAGGTCCACTCCGCTGTGGAAGTGGCCGGCGGCACAGGCGCGGCTGGCGGGCTCGATGGCGAGCGTGGTGCAGCCGTAGGGCTGGCTGATCGCGGCGCCGGGGACGGGGTCGGCGAATCCGCCCTCGGGCACGCCGCGAAGGGCGGCGCCGGCGCCGGCGACGCCGAGGCCGGCGGCGCCGAGCACCGTGGCGGTGCCGGTGGCGACGATCACCGCGCGGATCACGCTCTGCGCCTCGTCGTGTGGCCGTGGTGGACGGCGTGGTGCACCGAGCGCTCGAGGCGGTGGCCGATGGTCTCCGCCTTGGTCTCGAGGTGGGCGGCGACGTTGAGCGCGCCGGGCACCTTGAGCATCAGGAAAAGGGTGGCGAGCGCGTACAGGCTCTGCACCAGGCCGCCGCCGGCGTCGACGGCGATCACCTCGGCGACGCGGAGCACGATCAGCTGCACCGGCTGCATCGCCACGGTGACCGTGAACAGCCGCATCCAGCCGCGGGCGTGCCCGCGGGTGTCGGGGAGCACGGTGCAGAGCGCCGCCAGCGGCGCCACCACGATGAGCACACAGAGCAGGGCGTGGCGCACCACGTAGGCGAGGACGAGGATCACGAGGGCGATGACCACGGCGACGGCGAAGACGGCGTGGAAGAGGTCCTGCCCCACCGACATGTGCGCCACCGCGGACGGTCCGATCACCGGTGACCAGGGCAGGCCGTCGACCTGCAGCTCGTCGCCGAGCGACAGCGCCACCGCGCACAGGGCGTTGTCGAGGTCGAGGGCCATCGCCAGCAGCGGCAGCGAGAAGTGCACCAGCACGATGGCCAGCAGCAGCCGCGGGAGCATCACCTTCAGCGAGTAGCGGGCGCGGTAGCCGGTGCGCTCGAAGATGCCGCGCAGGGAGGCGATGAGCAGCACCGCGGTGAGCAGGAGGTCGCAGGCCACCGCCAGGCCGAGGTTGAGACGGCGCAGGCCGGGGTTGTCGGTGAGCGGCCGTGGCTGCACGGCGGTGGTGTCGACGGTCCGGAACAGGTAGCGCCGCAGCACTCCCTCGATGTCCCCGCGGGCGCCGTCGACGAAGTGACCGAGGGCGCCGCTCAGGAGGTGGACGAACCCTCCCAGCGGATCCATCAGGCTGGGGAGCAGCGCCACCGTGGTGGTGCGCACCGGGCCGGACCGCGCCGGTCAGTGGGCGCCGCCGGGGATGGTGGCGATCAGCGCGTGGGTGAGCGTCCCCGCCACCTCCACGCCGATGGTGCCGAAGACGATGCGCCCGATCCAGCGCTTCGCCTCCATGACGCTGCGCGGCTCGACCGCGACGATCTTGTAGGCGAAGGCGAGCAGGAAGGCCAGGGCGCCCACCGAGCCGATCAGACCCTGGGCGAGGACGATCCAGTTGTCGATGAGCTGCTTGAGCTGCTCCACGGGGGGCGCCTCCTGGCACACGGTCGGTGGTGGCCGCCCCTCCAGGCCGCCGGCGGGTGAAACCGGCGTGTGGAGCCTACACAAACATGTGTGTGATGGTCAAGGGAGTGCCGAGCTTCGGACCCGGACCACACTCCTCCCGTCACGTGGTGGGTCGTCACGGATGTGTCGCCCCGGGGTCGCGGCCCAGCCCTCAGACTGGACGTGATGCCAGGGCGAGGATCGACATGAGCGGGCTCATGCACATGAACAGCGTGCTCGCCATGCTGCTGATCTGTGCCGTGCTCTTCGCCGAGGAGTCGGGCGTCCCGATGCCGCTGCTCCCCGGTGACCTGCTGCTCGTCGCCGGTGGGATCATGGCCGCCACCGGTCACCTCAGCCTGCCCCTCTTCATCGCGGTCACCACCCTGGCGATGTCCGCCGGCGGCATGGTCGGGCACGCTTGGTCCGGCGCCGTCGGCCGTCCCGCCCTGGGGCGGCTCGCCGCGCGGCTGGGCCAGCGGGAGCGCTTCGATCGCGTCCTGGCCCGGCTCGAGGTGAGCGGCTGGGTCGGGGTGATGGTCTGCCGGCTGCTGCCGGGGATGCGGGTCTACACCAACCTCGCCGCGGGGATCGCCTCGGTGCGGCGGAGCAGCTTCGCCGCCGGGCTGGTCACCTCGGTGCTCGCCTGGACGGTCGGGTTCAGCCTCCTGGGCTTCGTGGTGGGCCGCCCCGCGGAGAGGGCCATCCACCGGATGCAGGGGGCGATGCCGTCCCTGCTGCTCGCGTCGGTGCTGGCCCTGGTGATCCTCGCCGCGCTCCTCCACGTCCCCGGCCGCCGCGGCCGCGTCCGTCCCCGCGGCGGACGCCTGCGGGTCGCCTGCGCCGGGCTGGTCGACCTCGCCGTCGGCTCGGCGGTGGTCGCCGTCGTGCTCGAGGCGGTCGAGCAGCTGCCCCGCCAGGACGCGCCGGCCGGTCTGCTCCGCCAGTGCGCCATCGGCGGCGCGGTGATCCTCGCCTATGTGGCGGTGTCGCGGCGCGCCGCCGGCGCCACCGCCGGCGAGGGCCTGCTCGGGGTCAGCTACCGCCGCGACTGAGCCCGGGTCAGCGCGGGGCGGCGCGCCGCTCCCAGCGCAGCACCCCCGCGACCAGCGCGGCGTAGGGCTCCTCGAGCGCATCGGCGAGCTCGGGGTCGGGAGGGTGCTCGGTGCCGGCCGGCGCGCCCCCGGCGGCGGTGAGCGCACCGGGGGCGGCGCCGCTGACCGCCGCGGCGGCGAGCAGGGCCATGCCGAGCGCCGGCTCGGCGTCGGGGACCGCGGTGACCGGGCGTCCCACCGCCGAGGCGAGCAGCCGCATCCACAGCGGGCTGCGCGCCCCGCCGCCGCTCACCCGCAGCCGTCGCGGCGGCGCCGCACCCCCGGCGCAGAGCCGGTCCACGCCCAGCCGCACCACCAGGGCGGTGCCCTCGAGGACGGCGGCGTGGAGCCGGGGGTCGTCCGCGGCGGGGAGCCCGAAGCCGGGGAAGCGGAGGTCGGCCACCGGGAAGCGCTCGCCCGGCCGGGCCAGCGGGTAGGCGGCGAGGCCGGTGGGCACCCGGCTCCGGGCGTCGAGGTCGGCCAGGTCGGCGCCGGGCTCGAGGGTGTGGAGCACCCCGCCGCCGCTGTTGCCGGCCGCCGAGACCAGCCAGACGTCGGCGCGGAGGCGGTGCAGGTACGCGCCCGGCGGCAGCCGCAGCTCCGGCGCGTCGCCGGTCACCACCGACCTCCAGGTGACGGTGGTGCCGAGCGAGAGCGTCCAGCGTCCCTCCTCCACGCCGGCGGCGAGCTCGAGGGCGCAGCCGTCGGTCGTGCCACGCACCAGCCAGGCGCCCCGGGCGGCGCCGGGCACGGTGACCCGCCCCGCCGGGGTGCCCGGCGGCACCGCCTCGGGGAGCAGGCCGGCGCGGTGCAGCGGGGCGGCGCCGGCGGGCCAGCTCTGGGTGACCGGGTCCCAGCCCAGGCGGAGCGCGTTGGTCCAGTCGGTGGCACCGGGCTCGGCGCCGAGCGCCTCGAGCACGGCGTCGGCGACGGCGAGGACGCGGTGCGCCCGGGGCACCTGGCGGTGCCAGGCACGCACCCGCTCGAGGCCGGTGCCGTGGCGGTGGTCGTCGTACGCGACCGCGGCGGCTGCGGGAAGGCCGGCGCCGTCGTGGAGGCAGAGGGTGCCCGCGGTGCCGCAGACCGCCACCGCCTCGGGGCGCTCGCCGAGCCGGCGGCAGAGGCCGTCGAGCACCGCCCGCGCGGTCTCCACCAGGACGCTCTCGTCGAGGCGGTGGCCGCCGCCGGCGCTGCGGCTCCCCGGCGGCAGCGCCCGCTCCTCGCGGCCGAGCACCTGGAGGCGGTCGTCGAGCATCACGGCGCGCACCCCGCCGCTGCCCACGTCGATGCCGACGGTGCCCGACATGCGCCCTATTGTCGCGGCTGCGCCTGCGCGCGGCCGCCGCCCTGCCTCAGCGGCGGCCGTCGCCGTTGTGCGAGAGCAGGGGCGGCGAGTAGCTGAGCACCGCCGAGCCGTCGGTGACGGCGCGGATGCGCCCTCGCCGGGCCAGGTCGCGGATGGTGCCCACCACCCGGGGCACCAGCAGGCTGGCGTCGGAGGTCACGGGGAACCGGGGAAGCATGCGCAGGGTGATCTGCGCGGCCATCAGCGGCGGCTGGTTGGCGGGCCCCGTCCGCCACCAGTGGTCGATGATCGCCAGGACCGCGTCCTCGGTGCCGTGCCCGTTGTCCACGCGTTCCCCCCTTCGCCGGCAGGGCCGTCGCCGGAGCACCCCTCTCCGATGCCGACGGCCAAGGACGGCTGTGGTGGAACGGTACCGCGTTTGGAAAGTGCGTGGCGCAGGTAGTGGCGTCTGGCGCGGTTCGAACCCTCAGGCGGCCCGCTGCAGCTCGGCGTCGCGCGGCTCGGCGACCTCGCTCCTGAGCTGGAACCAGCGCCCGGAGAGGAAGGTCCGCGCGGTGATGGCGGAGCGCCTGCGCTCCTCGTCCCACATGCTGCGGTACTGCTTGTACACCGGGCCCTTGACGGCACGGTTGGTCAGCGCGAGGGCCTTGGGACGGGTGTCGTAGCCCATGCGCGCGATGGCCTCGATCCAGGCCTGGCCGAACTCGAAGGTGGTGAACATTCTCATGCCCTCAGTATCCGGAGGGGGCCGGCGACCTCCCGCGCCGTGACCGGCTCGCCGTCCGACCGTCATCCGGCTGTGGCAGCACTCGCACCAGGCACATCAACCGCCCCGCCCTCCGTGCCCGGCCTGGTCGAGGATGGCGGCGATGTGGGCGCGGATCACCTCCTCGATCATCCCCAGCAGCCCGCGCTGCGCGTTCGCCGAGGAGGCGGCGTCGGAGTCGAGACGGTGCAGCAGGGCCGGGCTCAGCGCCGGCCCGGCGGCTGCCGGCGGGGGCACGGGCGGGGAGGGCATCGGGAGCTCGGCACCGGGCGGATGCGCGGGCGCCCCCGCCCCCGGCCGGCCCCAGGGGGCGATCACCCTGCCCGCCTCGTGGGCGCCGTCCAGGGCGAGGCGGGCGCCGAGCACGGCCACGGTGGCCAGCAGGGCGAGGTCGGCAATGATCACGAGCCGGAACCAGCGTGGCAGCATGGCCCGGAGCATACACAGATCTGTGTAGCTGGTCAACCGTCCCCCCGGGCCCGCCCCCGGCTCGGGGGAGGAGGGGTCGAGAGGTCTTGCTAGCATCCCCGCGACATCGGCCGCCTGCCGGGCGGCAGCCGCCGGACAGGGAGCTCCTCGTGCTGGTCCAGCGCCACAACGGCCGCGGCGTCGCGGCGGCGACGACGCGCGTCGTGGTCATCGGGACCCTGCTCGACCCCGAGCGCGAGGCGGCGCTGCGGGCGCTGCTCGGGCCCGCGGAGGTGAGCGTGAGCGGCGCCGGCGTCCCCGCCGACCTCGGGCGTGTCGACGCCGTGGTCCTCGACGGCGCCCCCGCCCAGCTCACCGCCGCGGGCGCCCGCCGGCTCCGCGCCCATGTCGAGCGCGGCGCCACCCTGCTCGCCCTGGCACCGCCGCCCGAGGCGGTGGCGGAGGGCCCGCTCGGAGAGCTGCTCGGCCTCGCCGCCACCGGCCCCGCGCTGCCCGAGGCCGAGGTGTTCGCCGCCCTGGCCGCCGAGAGCGCGCTGACCCGCCGCCTCGACGCCGAGTTCCCGGTGGTCGACGCCTTCCTCCCGCTCGAGCCCGCCGGCGGCGCCCGCACCGTGCTCACGGTGAGCGTCGCGCTGCGGCCGCGCGCCGCCCTGGTCGAGTCCACCGCCGGGGCCGGCCGGGTGGTGGTGAGCGGGCTGGGCGGTACCACCGCCGCGCTGCGCCATCCCCAGCTCGCCACCGCGCTGCGCCGGGCGGTTCTCGGCCATCCCCGCCAGGAGCGGGCGCTCGGCGTCGGCCTGCTCGGCTACGGGCCGCTGGGAGGGATGGGCCACCGCCACGGCCTCGCCGTCGACGCCACCGCGGGGCTGGTGCTGGCCACGGTCTGCGACCGCGTCCCCGCCCGCTGCGCGGCGGCCCGCGCCGACTTCCCCGCGGTGCGCACCGTGGACACCGTCGCCGAGCTCGCCGCCGACCCGAGGGTCGACATCGTGGTGATCGCCACCCCGCCGGCGCTCCACGCCGAGTTCGCCCTGGGGTTGCTCCGGGCGGGCAAGCACGTGGTCTGCGAGAAGCCGCTCTGCCTGCGCGCCGGCGACGCCGACCTGCTCATCGAGACGGCGCGCTCCCACGGCGTGGTGCTGACGGTGAACCAGAACCGCCGCTGGGACCAGGACTTCACCGCCCTGCGCGCCGCCGTCGAGGCGGGCGAGGTGGGCGAGGTCTTCAACGTCGAGACCTTCGTCGGCGGCTTCGAGCACCCCTGCCGCGCCTGGCACTCCGACGTCTCCCTCTCCGGCGGCGCGGTCTACGACTGGGGTTCGCACCATCTCGACTGGATCCTCCAGCTGCTGCCGGGAATGCCCGAGACGGTGGAGACCACGGGCCACAAGCGGGTCTGGCACGACGTCACCAACCTCGACCAGGTGCGCGTCCGGCTGCGCTGGAGCGACGGCCGCGAGGCCCAGTTCCTCCAGTCCGACGTCGCCGCCATCCGGCCGCCGAAGTTCTTCGTGCAGGGCACCGCCGGCACCATCGCGGGCTGGTACCGTCCGCTCACCACCGAGCGGGTCGAGATCGGTCGCGGCTACGTGAGCGAGACGGCGCACCACGCCGAGGCGCCGGTGGAGCTGGTGCTGCGCCGCTATCGCAGCGGGATGGGCACCACCGAGACGCGCATCCCGCCGGCTCCCGAGCGCCGCTTCGCCTTCCACCGCAACCTCGCCGACCACCTCCAGCTCGGCGAGCCGCTGGCGGTCACCCCGGAGTCGGTGCGGCGGGTGATCGCCGTGCTCGACGCCGCCCACCGCTCCGGCGAGGAGGGCGGCGCGCCCCTCCGCCCGGCCGCCCCCATGCTCCTCGGCGGGGCGCGGTGAGGGACCCGGTCCGCTGGGGGGTCATCGGCGCCACCTCCTGGGTGGCCAGGGTCGCCGTGCTCCCGGCGATGCGCGAGAGCCCGTACGCGGAGATCGTCGCGGTCGCCTCCCGTGACCCCGACGCCGGCCGGCGGGTGGCCGCGGCCACCGGCGCGCGCCGGGCCCACTCCAGCTACGAGGCGGTGCTCGAGGACCCGGACGTGGAGGCGGTGTACATCCCCCTGCCCAACGCCCTGCACCGGCGCTGGGCCGAGCGCGCCGCCGCCGCCGGCCGCCACGTGCTCTGCGAGAAGCCACTGGCCTGCAGCGGCGACGACGCCCGGGCGATGCACGGCGCCTGCGGCGAGGCGGGGGTGCGCCTGTTCGAGGCGTACATGACCCCGTTCCATCCCCGCCACCGCGCCGCCGTCGAGCTGGCCCGGAGCGGCGAGCTCGGCGAGCTGCGCTCGATGCGCAGCGTCTTCACCTTCCCGCTCACCGACGCGGCCAACCACCGCTGGCTCGCCGGCATGGGGGGCGGCGCGCTCCTCGACGTCGGCGTCTACTGCCTCAGCCCGCTGCTCGAGGTGGCCGGGCGCCCTCCGCTGCGGGTGGCGGCGGTGCGCACCCTCGCGGGCGACGGGGTCGACGCCAGCCTGCGGGGATGGCTGGACTTCGGCGGCGGGCTGGTGGCCACCGTGGAGTGCTCCTTCGAGGCGCCCGAGCGGCAGCTGCTCGAGGTCGCGGGCACCGACGCGGTGCTGTCCGTGGAGCGGCCGTTCACCTGCGGCCCGGACGACACCACGCTGCGGCTTCTCCACCGCGACGGCACCACCGAGACCCGCCGCGGCCCCGCGACGAATCCGTACCGGGAGATGGTCGACGCCGCCTGGACCGAGCTGCGCCGCCCCGCCGGGGCGCCGTCGAGCTTCCGGGGCGCCGCCTGCACCCTGGCCGTCGCCGCCCTCTGCGACCGCCTCCGCCATGCCGCAGCGGAGGAGGGAGGCGCCGCGAGCCCCGGGTGACGCTAGCATCCAGGGGGAAGGCTGTCGGCGACGAAGGAGCCGATGGCCTGGGGGAGGCCCCCCAACGAGTGGGCGCGTCAGCGCCCAGAGGAGAGGAATGACCCTCCCGCGGCTGCTGGCGATCATGGGCTCGGGCGAGACCAGCCCGACGATGACCGGGGTGCACGCCGACCTGCTCGATCGCCTGGGGCCGCCGCCGGCGCCCGCCGTGCTGCTCGACACCCCCTACGGGTTCCAGGAGAACGCCGGGGACATCACCCAGAAGGCGCTCACCTACTTCCGCGAGAACGTGCGCCGGGAGATGGGGGTCGCCTCCTTCCGCTCCGCCGAGGCCGCCACCGCGCTCGACTTCGAGACCATGCTCGCCCGGCTGCGCGAGGCCCGGTACGCATTCGCCGGTCCCGGCAGCCCCTCGTACGCGCTGCGCCAGTGGCGCGGCTCCGAGGTGCCGGGGGTGCTGGTCGAGAAGCTGCGCGGCGGCGGCTGCGTCACCTTCTCCAGCGCCGCCGCCTGCGCCCTGGGGCGCTACGCGCTGCCGGTCTACGAGGTCTACAAGGTCGGTGAGCCGCCGCACTGGCTGGAGGGGCTCGACATCCTCCGCGAGGCGGGCATCGACGGCGCCGTGATCCCGCACTTCAACAACGCGGAGGG
>JAQBPH010000168.1:0-11849 GCA_028287625.1 Chloroflexota bacterium
GGGGACCTCGGCGGCGCATGCCATGGCCGCCAGCCTTGCGTTCACCGCGATGGGAGCTTGGCCGGCGTTCGCCGGGCGCCGCGGGCACTGGGCACCCCTGCTCACCCGCAGCGCCTCGGCAGCGGCGGCGGCCGTCCTCCTCGGGCTGGTGACGTGGTTCGCGTTCGGTCTCAGCGATGATCACCGCGGTCTCGGCGAGCGGATCGCGGCCGGCGCGGAGGCCCTGTGGCCGCTGGCCGTCGTTCTCACCTCGCGCCGCGCTCTCAGGAGGCGTGCCCCGGGGACTCGGAACGGCGACCGGTGGCGCGGCACGTCCGGCACACCCGCAGCGGTGCACAGTCCAGCAGCGATCAGCCCGGGCGTCGACCGGGGGCGCGCCGCCGCGCGCTCTCCATCGACGCCAGCAGGACCTCGAAGAGGTGCATCACCCGCAGCCCGGGGGCGTGGCGCCGGGCGCCCTCCCGGAGCTGGGTGAGGCAGGAGATGTTGTCGGTCACCAGCACCTCGGCCCCGCTGGCGGCGACGTTGTTGAGCTTCCGTGCCAGGATGGCGGCGCTGCGCTCGGGCTCGCGGCGGAAGTAGTCGCCGGCCCCACCGCAGCACATCTCGGTCTCGGCCAGCGGCCGCAGCTGCAGGGCGGGGATCGACCCGAGCAGGCGGTACGGCGCCTCGCGGGCGTCGCCCCCGAGGGGCAGCGAGCAGGGCTCGTCGTAGGCGACCCGCCAGCGCAGCGGGCCGAGTGGGGCGGTGAGCCCGGCGCGGAGGAGGAACTCGGCGACCCGCCAGGTGCGCGACGCCACCGCGGCGGCGGCGGCGGCCAGCGGCGGCTCGTGGCGGAGCAGCTCGCCGTAGCGCTGCACGTGGGCGGTGCACGAGGTGACGTCGCCGACCAGCGCGTCGACCTCGAGCTCGCGCAGCCGCTCGACGTTGCGGCGGGCCATGTCGAGCTCCGCGTCGCGGTCGCCCAGGCTCTTCGCGGGCAGGCCGCTGCAGCCCAGCCGGGGAACCACCACCTCGAAGCCGCTGCCGAGGAGCACCCGCATCACCGCCTCGCTCGCCTCCGGCGCGGCCAGGTTCTGGTAGCAGCACACGAACAGCGCCACCCGGCCCCGCGGCGTGCCCTCGACGGCGGGGAGCGCGCGGGCGCGGTGGTGGGCGGTGCGCGCCGGCAGCGGGCCGACGTGCTCCATCAGCGCCCCGGCGGCGCCGAGCCAGCGGGTGACGCCGGAGTGCCGCGCCAGCGCGTGGAGCCCGGTCACCTGGGCGGCGCGGGAGAGGCGGTGGACGAGGGCGAGCATCCGCGGGTGGGGGAGCACCGAGCGGAGGACGAGGGTCTGACCCGCGGGATGCCCCTCCTGCTCGTGGAGCT
Source organism: Chloroflexota bacterium (assembly GCA_028287625.1). Taxonomy (GTDB): domain Bacteria; phylum Chloroflexota; class Dormibacteria; order Aeolococcales; family Aeolococcaceae; genus CF-96. The sequence continues at coordinate 1,370 of JAQBPH010000168.1, forward strand.
CCTGGCGGGCGCGGCTGACGATGTCGCCGGTGGGCACCCGCGGGGCGCAGGCGGCGACGCAGTTGTTGCAGGTCAGGCAGGTGCTCAGCGGCCCGTCGGCGATGTCGCGGAGCTCGAGCCGGCCCTCGATGGCGTCGCGGACCAGCGCGACCCGGCCGCGCGCCGTCTCCCACTCCACCGGGTTGACGAGGTACGTGGGGCACACCGCCTGGCAGAGGGAGCACTTGTTGCAGCGGCTCGCCGCCTCGTAGACGTCGGCGAGGAAGCGCGGAGCGACGGGCTCGGGCATCATGGCGCATTGTAGGAGCACGGTCGCGGCCGCCCCTGCATGGTCCCGGCCCGATCTGCGAACATCCGTTCCCGATGCACGAGACCACCCCGTCCGTCCATCTCCTCGCCCGGCCCTCGATCGACCTCGAGGGCATGCGCGCCTACCTCGAGCAGGTGGGCGGCGCCTCCTGGCTCGACCGGCGCCTCGCCGAGGGCGACGAGGCGGTCAACCCCGGTGAGCTGCTCGTCGAGTTCGCCGGCCGGGCCTGCTACCGGAGCTGGGAGCCGGGGCTCAACCCCAACGTGACCCGGGTGCGGACCGACCGCCGCGAGTACTTCGCCAACATCCTCCGCAGCGCCCACGGCAGCGTCCTCGAGCACGCCAGCTACTCCTTCGCGCTGCGCGACGTCAGCCGGGTGGCCAGCCACGAGATCGTCCGCCACCGCGCCGGCGCCGCCTACAGCCAGGAGAGCCTCCGCTACGTCCGGCTGGTCGACATCGGCTTCCGCATCCCGCCCGCCCTCGAGCCGCTGCGCCGGCAGTGCATCGAGATCGTCGAGCGGCTGGAGGAGTTCCAGGTGGAGGCGGCGCAGGCTCTGGGGATCGACGCGCAGGGCATCCCCTTCCACGTCAAGAAGGAGGTCACCTCGGCGCTGCGGCGGCTGGCGCCGTGCGGGCTGAGCACCGACCTGGTCATGACCATGAACCTGCGCACCCTCCGCCACGTGATCGAGATGCGCACTGCGCCGGGGGCGGAGGAGGAGATGCGCCTGATCTTCGGGATGCTCGCCGAGCTCATGGTGGCCGAGGCGCCGGGGCTCTTCCAGGACTTCCACCGCCTCGACGACGGCTCCTGGGTGCCCGAGTACCGCAAGGTCTGAGGGCCGCGACGCGTACACTCGTTCGAGCACGGGAGGGAAGAGCACGCTGCGGAGGGTTTCGGAGCAGCGTCAGGCGGTACAGTAGACTCGCCATCGGGGGTCGGCCCGCGGTCGGCACCTGTCGGATATTTCTGAAACTGTGAGGTTCCAGCAGCATGGTCACCGTCAGCGAAGCAGCCCTCTCCCAGCTCAAGACCCTGGTCTCGAGCAGCGAGCCGGGTCAGAAGGTCGGTCTCCGCGTGTTCGTCCAGGATGGTGGATGCTCTGGCTTCTCCTACGGGATGGGCCTCGACGAGAACCCCCCCCGGCCTGACGACGACGTCGCCGAGTTCGAGGGGCTGGCCGTGTACGTCGACTCCTTCTCCGCCCAGTACATCGATGGCGCCGAGATCGACTACGTCGACGCCCTCATGGGTGGCGGGTTCACCGTGAACAACCCCCAGGCGGTGAAGACCTGCGGCTGCGGCCACAGCTTCCAGACAGCCGATCAGGCGGGTACCGCCAAGTCCTGCTCCGCCTGACCGCGGCGCGATCTCGGGCGTGACCACCGACGCGGGCCCTCACGGGGGCGCGCGCTGAATGGTCACGGTCCACCAGCGGCTCGCCGAGGCGGTCCAGCTGCTCGGCGTCGTGGGCGCTCTCTGGGCTGCGTGGTGCGTGTTCCGGCATGCCCCCAGCCCGGGGCTGCGCGTCTACCTGATTCTCAGCGAGGCGGTGATCGCCGTGCAGGCCGCGCTCGGGATCGCGCTCGCCGTCGGCGGCCACCGGCCGCACGACAGCCTCCACTTCCTGTACGGCCCGGTGGTCCTGCTGGCGCTTCCCGCGGCGATGCTCGTCGGCACCCGCAGCGACGAGCGCGGCGAGCACCTGGCGCTCCTCGGCGGCTGCGTCGCGGTCGTCCTGCTCAGCCTCCGGGCGATCCAGACCGGCGGCGCCTGACCTCTCCGCTACACTGCAAGCGCTGTGCTACCCGAGGATGGCGGCGTGGCGGGAGACCCCCGGCAGGCTCGATCCAGGAGTGCGGAGGCCCGTTCGATGCCGGCAGCGCCGCCCCGATCGTCGCGCCCCCTCGCCGTGGTTCCGCCCTTCCCGCGGGTGGTCGCGCTGGCGGGTGGCACCGGCGCCGCGAAGTTCCTCCGCGGACTGATCCGGGTGATCGACCCGGCGGGGATCACCGTGGTGGTGAACACCGCGGACGACGTCCAGCGCCACGGGTTGCTGGTCTCGCCCGACATCGACAGCGTGGTGTATGCGCTGGCCGGCGTCCACGACGAGGAGCGCGGCTGGGGGCTGCGCGACGAGAGCTGGCAGGCGCTGGCGATGCTCGACCGCCTCGGCGAGGAGACCTGGTTCCAGCTCGGCGACCGCGACCTCGGCACCCACGTCTGGCGCACCGCGCGCCGCCGCTCCGGGCAGCCGCTCTCGCAGGTGACGGCGGCACAGTGCCGCGCCCTGGGGGTGACGGCGCGGGTGCTGCCGATGAGCGACGACCCGGTGACCACCCGGGTGCGCTGCCGCGATCTCGGCGAGCTGCACTTCCAGGAGTACTTCGTTCGCGAGCGCTGCGCCCCGGACATCGAGGCGATCCGCTTCGACGGTGCCGAGCGGTCGCGCCCCGCCCCCGGCGTGCTCGAGGCCATCGCCGAGGCCGACGCGGTGGTGGTGTGCCCCAGCAACCCGGTCATCAGCATTGGCCCCATCCTCGCCGTGCCGGGCATCCGCGAGGCGCTGCGCACCGTGCCCCAGTCGATCGCGATCAGCCCCGTGGTCAACGGCCGGGCGCTCAAGGGCCCCACCGTGGCGATGCTGCAGCAGGCCGGGATCGAGGCGGGGCCGGCCGGGGTCGGCAGCCTCTACGCCGACTTCTGCGCGGCGATGGTGGTCGACCGGCGCGACGCCCTCTCGGTGCCCGGGGTCGAGGCCCTGGGGATGCGCGCCGTGCTCGCCGAGACGGTGATGGACCGCCTGGAGGCGGCGGTGTCGCTCGCCGCGGTGGTGCGCGACGAGCTCGGGTTCGACGACGACCGGGCGGGACTGCCCGCCTGTGCCGAGGGAGGATGCGTGCGGTGAGCGGCGGACCGGCCCTGGTCATCCCCATCAAGGACACGCTCGGCGCCAAGCAGCGCCTCAGCAGCCGCCTCGGCAGCGAGGAGCGGCGGATGCTCGCCCTGGCGATGGCCGGAGACACCCTGCGCGTCGCTGGACGGGCGATCCAGCGCTCGCGCTGCGTGGTGGTCGCCGGCGACGCCGAGGTGGCCCGCCTCGCCGCGCGCAACGAGATGGCGGTGGTGCGCGAGCGCGGCGCCGGGCAGAGCGCGGCGCTGCGCGCCGGGGTCGCCTGGGCGGTCGAGCGCGGCCACACCGCGGTGGTCACCGTCGCCGCCGACTGCGCCATGCTCGACATCGACGACCTGCACACCCTGATGGAGCGGGCGATGCGGCGGGGGCGCTTCCTGCTCTGCGCCCCCGACGCCGAGGGCAAGGGCACCAACGCTGCGGCGCTGCGCCCGCTCGACGTCGACATCTGGCGGTTCGGCCCCAACTCGCTGGAGCGTCACCGCGCCGCCGCCGAGGCCGAGGGGCTGCGCTTCGAGGTGCTCGACCTGCCCTCGCTGCGGATCGACTGCGACCGTCCCGAGGACCTGGTCGGGGTGATCTCGCAGCCGCGGCCGACGGCAACCTTCCACGTGCTCCGCCAGCTCGGCCTGGCGGGACGGCGGGCGGTCGGCTGACCGCTCCGGCGCCGGGGGTCCGCGCCGCGGGGGCGCTCGCGATCCATGCCGTGCACGGCATCCCCGAGCTGCGCCCCGGCGACGACCTCGCCGCCCTGGCGCTCGCCGCCCTCGACCGCTTCGGGCTGGAGCTGCGCCCCTGGGACGTCCTGGTGGTCACCCACAAGGTGGTGAGCAAGGCGGAGGGAGCGCTCGTCGACCTGGGCACGGTGACGCCCTCGGCCGCCGCGGTGGAACTCGCCGAGCGCACCGGCGGCGACCCGCGGCTGACCGAGGTGGTGCTCGGCGAGACCCGCCGGGTGCTGCGGGCGAGCCCCGGGGTGCTGGTCTGCGAGACCCTGGCGGGCCTGGTGTGCGCCAACGCCGGGGTCGACCGCAGCAACGTCCCGGGCACGGAGACCGTCATCCTGCTGCCCCGCGACCCCGACGGCTCGGCGGCCGGCCTCCGTGCCGCCTGGCTCGCTGCCGCCGGCGGCGGCCCCCTCGGCGTGGTCCTCTGCGACAGCTTCGGCCGGCCCTTCCGCGAGGCCCAGGTCAACGTGGCCATCGGGGTCGCCGGCATGCCCGCGCTCACCGACCACCGCGGCCTGACCGACACCACCGGCCAGCTGATGAGCGCCTCGGTGCTCGCCAGCGCCGACGAGATCGCCTCCGCGGCCGAGCTGGTGATGGGCAAGGTCGACGGCGTGCCCGTCGCCCTGGTGCGCGGGCTCCGCTGGGCGGGGGAGGGGAGGGGATCGGCCGAGCTGCAGCGCGACCCCGCCCATGACCTCTTCCGCAGCTGACCGCACCCCGCCGGGCGCGGCCGGTGGCGTACTCTCGGGCTCATGGCCGTGGCGCTCTCCGTCCAGGTGCTCCTCTTCGCCCGGCTCCGCGAGCTCGCCGCCGCGCGGTCGCTGGAGCTGACGGTGCCCGCCGGTGCGACCGTCCGTGGCGTCTGGGACGCGGCGGTGGAGCGCCACCCCCGGCTGCGCGGCGCCGACGGCGGCGTCCGGGTCGCCGTCAACGAGGAGTACGCCGGCTGGGACCAGGCGGTGCGCTCGGGCGACTCCGTCGCCTTCATCCCCCCGGTCGCGGGGGGCGTGCCCGAGGCCGGGCGGCCCGGGGTCCACGTGCTGCTCACCACCGACGTCCTCGCCGCCGCCGCCGCCGAGGCGCTGGTGCGCACCGACGCCGACGGCGGGGTGTGCACCTTCACCGGGGTGGTGCGCAACCACGCCGAGGGCCGGGCCGTCGAGCGCCTCGAGTACGAGGCCTACCCGGAGATGGCCGAGCCCCAGATGCGCCGCATCGGCGAGGAGGCGCTGCGTCGCACCGGCGCCACCGCCGTGGCCCTGTGGCATCGCACCGGCACCCTGGAGATCGGCGAGGCCAGCGTGGTGGTGAGCGCCTCCGCCCCCCACCGCGGCGAGGCGTTCGAGGCCTGCCGCTACGCCATCGACACCCTCAAGGCGGACGTCCCCATCTGGAAGAAGGAGCACGGCGAGGGCGGCGCCGTCTGGGTCGACGAGACGACCCGGACGCACTCCGCGCCCCCGCCGCCGGTATCCTGAGGGTCCGCGAGCGGGAGTAGCTCAGTTGGTAGAGCGCTAGCCTTCCAAGCTGGATGTCGCGAGTTCGAGTCTCGTCTCCCGCTCCAGCTCCACCGAGTCGTTGCGTCAGCGAGCTGATGCCGTAGGATCCGGCTCACCGATGCTGGGGACACGGCCGACGAGCCGGAGGAGGCTGTACGACCGCCGCAGCGAGCGCGGCGCTCTCGACCGGCTGCTCGGGGCTGTCCACGAGGGGCGGAGCGGCGTGCTGGTGCTCCGCGGCGAGGCGGGGATCGGCAAGACGGCGCTCCTCGACTATGCCGTCGAGACTGCGTCGGGCTGTCGCGTTGCTCGCGTCACCGGCGTGGAGTCCGAGGCGGAACTGTCGTTCGCCGGTCTCCATCGGCTCTGCCGGGAGATGCTCCACCGGCTCGATCATCTGCCCGGGCCACAGCGCCACGCGCTGAGCTCCGCCCTCGGGCTGACACCCGGCGCACAACCGGATCGCTTTCTCGTCGGCCTCGCCGTGCTCAGTCTCCTGGCCGACGTCGCCGAGGAGCAGCCGCTCCTGTGCGTTGTGGAGGACGGCCACTGGCTCGACCAGGCGTCGGCCCAGGTGCTGGCCATCGCCGCGCGCCGGCTGCACGCGGAGTCCGTCGCCGTGCTTGTCGCCATCCGTGAGCCCTGCGCGGCGCCGCAGTTCGAGGGCCTCCCGGAGCTGCGCGTCCCGGGGCTTCCCGACCGAGACGCCCGCGAGCTGCTCGCCTCGGTCACCCCGGGCGGGCTCGATGCGCGCGTGCGCGACGGGATCGTCGCCGAGACCCACGGGAACCCGCTCGCCCTGCTGGAGCTCCCCCGCGGCCTGCAGCCGGCGGAGCTGGCCGCCGGGTTCGGCCTGCCGGGCACGCTGCCGCCCGTACCCGACCGCATCGAGCAGACCTTCACGCGGCGGGTCGAGCAGCTGCCGGCTGCGACCCGGCTGCTGCTGCTCCTGGCGGCGGTCGAGCCCACCGGCCAGGCGCAGCTGCTGCGGCGGGCGGCGGCGCGGCTCGGCATCGGCGTCGACGCTGTGGCGCCGGCGGTGGCCGATGGGCTGGTGGAGTTCGGCGTGCGCGTCGCCTTCCGCCATCCGCTGGTGCGTTCCGCCGTCTATGGAGCGGCGTCGCCGGACCAGCGCCGGACCGTCCATTCGGCGCTCGCCGACGCCATCGACCCCATTCATGATCCCGAACGTCGGGCGTGGCACCGCGCCAATGCCGCGGCCGGCCCCGACGAGGCGGTCGCGGACGAGCTCGAACGTGCGGCGGCCCGTGCCAGAGGTCGAGGAGGCCTGGTGGCGGCCGCGACCCTCCTCGAGCGGGCCGCGGCCCTCACCCCCGATCCCGCCCGCCGGGCCGAGCGCCTGCTCACCGCCGCCGATTCCCAGCTCGAGGCGGGATCGCACGGGGCTGCGTCGCGGCTGCTCGACGGGGCGGATGTGGGACGCCTCGACGAGCTGCAGCACGCCCGACTGGAGCGGATGCGAGCGTGGATCGCCTTCGTCACCCGGCGTGGCCGCGATGCGCCTTCCCTGCTGGTCAGCGCCGCACGCAGGCTCGAGCCGCTCGACGTCCGGCTGGCACGCGAGACCTACTTCGAGGCGCTGGAGGCGGCGATCGCCGCTGCCTACTACGGAAGTGGACCCGTGCTCCTCGAGGTGGCAGAGGCGGTTCGGGCCGCGCCGCCGGCGCAGGAACCGGCGCAGGCGAGCGACCCGGTGCTCGACGGCCTCGCGCGACTCTGGAGCCAGGGGTACGTGGCGGGCGTGCCCCCGCTGAAGCGCGCGCTCGGCGCCTGTCTCCACAGCGACGATCTCCGGACCCTCCACTCCGCGGTGCGCGCCGCGCGGGAGCTGTGGGACCACGAGGCCTGGCTCACCCTCGCCACGCGCTGGGTGCAGGTCGCGCGCCACACCGGCGCGCTGACCCTGCTCCCCCTCGCCCTCAACCACATGACCGGGGCGACCTTGATGACCGGCGACCTCGACGCGGGGGCGGCGCTGATCGAGGAGGCCCGATCGATCACGACCGCTACCGGGAGCCCGTACATCTCCTACGCCGAGGTCTACCTCGCCGCCCTGCGCGGCGTCGAGCCGACCTATGACCGGATTGCCGAGGAGATGCTCGAGGACGCGGAGGCTCGCGGTGAGGGGTATGCGATCACCGCCATCGAGTACTCGACCGCGATCCTCCACAACAGCCTCGGGAAGTACGGCACCGCGCTGGCCGCCGCACAGCGCGCGTGTGCGCCCGGCACCGTCAGCCGAGCACTTCCCGAGCTGATCGAGGCGGCGGCGCGAAGTGGCCGGCCCGAGCTCGCGGGTCCCTTCCTGGAGCAGCTGTCCGAGCTCGCTCACTGCACCGGGGCCGAGCTGGCACTGGGAGCGCGCGCCTGCTCCCACGCGCTCATGGTGGAGGGCCGGGAGGCCGAGGACCTCTTCCGTGAGGCGCTCGACCGGCTGAGCCGTACCCGCGCCAGGCTCCACCTCGCCCGGGCCCATCTCCTCTACGGCGAGTGGCTGCGAGGCGGGCGCCGGCGGCTCGACGCCCGCGAGCAGCTGCGGACCGCACACGAGATGTTCGTGCCGATGGGCGCGAAGGCTTTCGCGGACCGCGCCGCGCGCGAGCTGCTCGCCACCGGTGAGCGCGCGCCCAAGCCGACGGTCGGGTCCGGCGGCCGCCTCACCGCTCAGGAGATGCAGATCGCACGCCTCGCGCACGAGGGCCTCAGCAACCAGGAGATCGGCGCCCGCCTCTTCCTGAGCCCGCGAACCGTCGAGTACCACCTGCACAAGGTGTTCAAAAAGCTCGGCGTCGGCTCGCGCACCGACCTCGGGAACGTCCTCCCCGGCGTCGTGGGGAACACGGGGCAGACGGCGCCGCGGAGACCGTAGACCTCTGTCAGACAGGCCTCGAGGAGGTCCGCCGAAATCTGACGCACTGCCGCTCTGCGCGCATTCGATGAGGCAAGCCGTTTTTTCGGGCGGCTGAAGGGATTGAACCCCATCCGTTGGGCCCATGCCACGGTACCGAGGGACAGTCCGAACCCGACCGTCCCGCCGATAGTCTCGATCAGAGTTCGGCAGTCGCGCCGGGCTCTCGCGCCACTTCGAGCAGACTGCTGCGACATCCCGTCTGATCCCGGCGCGCGCCGGAGGCCCGCCACCTCCGGTCCAGCAGTCGATCAGGGAGGTCGAATGGATGCTTCGTCGATGGCGTGTTTCCGTGCTCGCGTTGTGCCTCGCCCCCCTGGCGATATCGCTCCCCTCGGTGGCGGGAGGTTCCGCCCTCGGGACCGGGCGTTACGTCGTCGTCCTCAAGAGCTCCGCCGTGGCCTCGGACGTCGCCGGCACCGCGACCGGGCTGGGCGGCACCATTGACCACCTCTTCGGGACGGTCGACACCCTCGTCGTGTCGCTCCCGCGGCTCCACCTCGGGATCCTCCAGCACGACCCACGGGTCGCCTATGTCACCCCTGACCTGCCTGTTCAGCTCCTCGCGGGCAGGACGCCGGCGGCGCTCCCAGCGGTGCCGACCGGCGTTGCCCGGATCGGTGCCGCACCCGCTCTCAACCCTGACGGCACGATCGCGGTCGCGACCTCCCCGGCCAGGAAGGCCGCGGTCGCCCTCCTCGACACCGGGATCATGAACCGGCCCGACCTCAACGTGGTCGGCGGCTACGACTGCTCCTCCTCCTCCGGCGGCAGCACAGCCGACACCAACGGCCACGGGACCCACGTCGCCGGCATCGTGGCCGACAAGGGGATCCCCGGGGTGATCGGCGTGTCTCCCGGCACCCCGCTCTACGCCGTCCGGGTCTTCGACGCCAACGGGTCGGGGAGCACCTCGGCCGTGATCTGCGGGCTCGACTGGGTGGCCAAGAACGCCGCCGCCGACAACATCAAGGTCGTCAACATGAGCCTCGGCGGCGAAGGGTCGGACGACGGCAACTGCGGCAACACGGACCAGGACCCGTTGCACACCGTGGTCTGCCGGGTGACCGGTGCCGGCGTGACCGTCGTGGCTGCCGCGGGCAACGACGGTGCGGACATGGCCAACTCGGCGCCGGCCGCCTACGCCGAGGTGCTGGCGGTCACCGCCATGGCCGACTTCGACGGCAAGCCGGGAGGGCTGGTGTCCTCGAGCCCGTGCGACGGCCGGGAGCAGGACGACACCGCCGCCAGCTTCTCGGACTACGCCGTCCCCGGCTCGGCCGACGCCAACCACACCATAGCCGGTCCCGGCGTGTGCATCACCTCGACGTGGAACGACGGCGGGACCCAGACGATCTCCGGCACCTCCATGGCCTCGCCCCACGTCGCAGGCCTTGTCGCCCGCTGCATCGACGCCGGCCCCTGCGCCGGCCTGGCGCCGGCCCGAATCATCGCCAAGCTCCGGGCCGACGCCGCCGCCCGACCGGCGGACCAGGGCTTCCTGGGCGACACGAGCCACCCGGTCGCCGGGAAGTACTACGGCAACCTGGCCGACGACACCGGGTACTGACGCTCCTTTCTTCAAGAGTAGGGCTCAGCGCGCAGACGTCCTCACGGCGCACGTCGTAGCCCTCGTCTCCCAGGTCACGCAGGGCGAGGGTCCTACTCTTGCACGTATCTCGGCTCAACCCGTGAATGCGAGAATCGGGATCCCCGCCCAGGTCGTGGGCGCCGCTGGAGGAGAACCGCATGGTGCGCAGGGCCGTCATGTTCGCAGCCACGATGACCCTCGGCCTTGGTGCCGTTGGCGTCGTCGGGGTCACCCCCTCCGGAGCGGATTCCGGGACCCACTGCACCTTCCAGCACGTGCCCAACCTGAGCCCCGGCCTCTCCTTCCAGCCCAGCAACGGCTCCTTCACCGACCCGGGCGGCGGCACCGCCACGTGCAGTGGCGGCCTCAGCGGCTCCGGGTCCTACACCGACAGCGGCATGGTGTCGGGGACCTGCCAGGGTGGCGGCGTCGCCGAGGGCGACCCCACCTTCACCATCGGCGACCAGACCTTCACCGACCACATCAAGATCACCTTCGGCCA